>JAGQKG010000057.1 GCA_020430245.1 Nitrospira sp. | reverse complement strand
TGAGTAGACTGAAACCGGTATCTTCGAACCCGCCACCGGCCGAGAATCTCACATCGGGGAAAAAGGCGGCGCGGGCGATGCCGATGCTCCGGTTCGCCTGTGCCATCCGGCGCTCCATTCCGGCAATGTCAGGCCGACGCTCCAGCAAGGTGGAAGGGATTGTTTTAGGAATGGCGAAATTCGTCACTCGAAGGTCATCGACCGGCTTGATCGAAAAACTGCTCGGCGTCATGTTGACGAGAATGGCGATGGCCTGTTCCGTGACCTGGCGTTGACCTTGAATCCGGGCTAATTTCGTCTCCGTGCTGAACAGGAGGGATTCGACCCGGGCGACGTCGAGCGCGGATGCGATCGCGCCGGCGAACTGGGCATTGACGAGGTTGAGCACGTTTCTATAGAGGTCGATCGATTGCGTATAGATCGCTGTCTGTGCGTCAAATCCGCGGAGTGTAAAATAGTTCGCCCCAATTTCCGCCTGCAGGCTGAGTCGCGCCAGGCCATAGTCCGCAGCTCGCTCCTCGGCCCGGTAGAGCTCAGCCCGCGTAGCATTGCGAAGAGCGGACCAAAAATCAGGCTCCCAGGATGCAAGACCCCCGGTGGTAATGGTCACTTCCCGGTTGTCTTCGCCCAGGCCGCGAAACAGACTATTGTCGGATTGCCTATTGTTCGAGGCACCGAACCCCAGACCGGCGTGAGGAAGGTACTGCGATCGGGCCCTCATCATCATATCGCGAGCCTGAACGAATCGTTCTGCTGCGGCCTGCAGATCCGGATTGGCTGCCATGGCCTGTTCTTCAAGACTATTCAGAATTGGATCGTTAAAAAGTTGCCACCAATCCGGGCGTAATTCATCATCCGACGGCTTCGCCTCGACGAAGGGACTTGCCCCTTTCCATGAGGCCGGGACGACGTATTGCGGCGGTTCATAGCTGGGCGCCAAATCGACGGCCGGGAACCAATTGCAAGCCGGTAAATTAAGTGTCAGCAGAAACAAGCCGTAGCGCCATGCACGGGACAGAAAGATACGCCATCCTTTCAGTCTCAGAGGTAAACGGTCGCTCATCATGGGTATCGCGACTCTCATGATGAAGTGTGTTCCATTGATGTCGGGGACTCTTTCGGCGCTGGCGCGCCTGTTGGCAACGGTCCGCCGGTTGGCGCGGGCGCGTCGGTTGGTGCGGGTGCGTCGGTTGGCGCGGGTGCGTTGGTTGGTGCAGGCACGTTGGTATTGATGAGGTCATAACCGGGTGCCGGCGTCACAATGCGCACCGTGTCCCCTTCCAGCAACGCGGCGCTGGGATTGTTCACGATGCGGTCAGTTGTTGTGATTCCCTTTGCTACTTCGACCGCGCTGTCAAGGAGTTTACTCACGGTAATGGGGTTAAAGTGCACCCGGTCGTCCTCTGCCACTACAGCCACTTGTGTGCCGTGTTCCTGGAATACTAACGCGGTGGATGGAATTGTGAACACTTTCCGGTCAACCGGCGCCGTGAGGTGGACCTGGGCGTAGGAGCCCGGCCAGAGAGCCCTGTCCTCGTTTTCGATCGTGAAGACGGTAATCGCGGTACGTGTGCTGACGTCGAATCCTCGGGCAACGGTCAGGAATTTGGCGGTGAAATGACGATCGGGCAATTGTGGCACCGTCACGTCGGCCGTTAGTCCTGGCTGGAGGAAGGGTCCGAACGACTCCGGCACGGAGACAAAGAGGCGAAGCAGACTCACGTCAGCCACGGTAAAGAGATTGCTGACAGAGCCGGGGGAACTAATTGTCCCTTCCTTGTTGACGTAGTCGCCGACATTGATGTTGCGAACGGTTACCACCCCGTCATAGGGTGCGACAATGGTTTTGAATCGAATAAGGGCCTCGAAGTTCCTGACGTTCTGCTCTGCTGCTCTGACCTTTGCCAATTCGGCTTTCGCTTCTGCCACCTTCACTGAGATTGATTGCTCAGAGACTGCATGGTTTTTGCGCAGCGCCAGCCAGCGCTTGGCTGTAATTTCAGCGAGGGAATAGATGGCGCGCACCGACTCCAGATCCGCTTTGGCCTGGTGATATTGGGCATCGAGAGCAGGCGCGTTGATTTCGGCAAGGATATCGCCTTTTTTCACCAGCGCGCCGTAGTCCTTGTACCACATCTTCACATAGCCGGAGACCTGCGCGTAGATCGGAGCCTGAAACCACGCCTCAACAGTGCCGGGGAGCGTAATGGTCTCGGTCGGCGGTACTGGCTTTGCATGGATGACCGCCACGGTGGGGATGGCGTTTTCGTGCGTCTGCTCGCGTAGCAACGAGGCGTTGCTTTTGCTCTCATAAACCCGATAGCCGAGGTAGAAGATACACAGAAGGGCCCCTAAGATAATTACAAGCCTTCCACGCAGGATCTTACTCATTGTATGCATGGTCCTTCTGGCGAGCCGCTCGCCTGTTATAGATCATCGCGTAAACGCAGGGCACAAACAGTAAGGTAAAAACGGTGGCCACGAGCAAGCCGCCGATGACGGCGCGTCCCAGAGGCGCATTCGTAGAATACCCTGTCGCCATGGGGACCATTCCGAAAATCATGGCCGAGGCCGTCATGAGCACGGGGCGAAAGCGGGTCACTCCGGCTTCCATCGCCGCCTGCAGTGCATCGCCATGCTCCTTGAGTCTGTCGCGCGCATAAGAGACGACGAGGATTGAATTGGCTGTTGCCGTGCCCATGGTCATAATGGCACCCGTCAGAGCGGGCTCCGAAAGTCGCGTATGAGTCAGGAACAATGCCCATGCAATGCCCGCCAGCGCGCCGGGGAGGGCCGTAATGATGATGAAAGGATCCAGCCAGGATTGAAAGTTGACGACAATCAGCAGATAGATTAGCACGACCGCGGCGAGAAGTCCGAATATCAGCTCAAAATACGCATCGTGCATCAGCGAGGCCTGACCGTGGATTTCAAGCTCAGCGGTGCGCGGCTTCTCGTCCTCCATGCTTTTGGCGACCTTTTGAACGTCCGCCAGCACACCCCCGAGGTCTCGTCCTTCGGCGGATACATAGATGTTGAACAGCGGCATAATGTTCCCGTGCGTGATCACGCCCGGCGTACCCGTTGCCGTAATGTCGGCCAAATTGCCGAGGAGCTGCACTTCCTGCCCCTCCGGATCTTGCGAGTCGCTCGCGGACTCAACCGGAATAGTCTTGAGACTATTCACACTGTTGATCTGCGGCTGTGGGGTATAGACATTAATCAGGTACGACATACCGGTACTGGGATCGAGCCAATAGATTTGGTCGGTCTGTTGGCTCCCGGCGGTCGTCATGAGTAGGTTGTCGGCCATTTCCTTGAGGGACCGGTTGACCCCGAGTCCGAACGTGCGGTTGCCCTCGACCATGAGGGTCGGCGTGCGCATCGTCTGCTGGATCACTACGTCTGCGGCACCGGGGATCTCGCGAAACTTGCCAACCAATTTACGGGCGAACTCATAGTTGGGGTACATGTCCGGGCCGTTGATTTGAACATCGATCGGCGCAGGTGCGCCAAAGTTGAGAATTTTTGCGGTTAGATCGGACGGTTGGAAGGTGAATTCGGTTCCCGGGTAGCGTTCCCTCAAACCTTTACGGAGAATACGCCGATAGTCCCAGACGGGCGATTTCTCATCCTTTAAGAGGATCGTCAAGTCACAATCCTGGGAGCCGATCGTTGGCGTCGGAATGAAAGCGAGGTTATGCGGTCCGACCGGCAGGCCGCAATTACTGACGATGTTTTCAACTTTACCGGGCAACAACTCTTGGATGCTGTTGGAGACCAGAGTGGCAATGCGTCCTGCCACCTCAATGCGTGTCCCGAGCGGCGCTCGCATATGCATTGTCATGACGCTCGACCTGATCTCGGGAAAATAATCCCGCCCGAGGAAGAAAAAAAGGGACATGGAAGCTACGGCGATGGCCAGAGAGGTTGCGACAAAGGCACGCCGGTTGGCGATTGCCTGTTCGAGTAGCGCACTATAGCGACCGCGGAAACGATTGAAGCCGCGTTCGAACCCATTCTGAAATCGGACGAAGATATTCTGCGATCCTTCGGTGCCGGGCTCTCTGTTGGGTTCATGCGGTTGCGACATGGTGATCCTTCAGCATGTATTTTGCCATGGTCGGCACGAGTGTTCGTGACAGGATGAAGGACGCCAGCATCGCAATGATGACTGCCTCCGCCATGGGCTTGAACAGGTAGCCGGCGACGCCGCCAAGCTCGAAGAGTGGGAGCCAGACGATTGCGATGCAGAGGGTGGCGACCAGGGTCGGGACAACGATCTCATTTGCGGCGTCGATGATGGCCTGTTCGAGCGGTTTGCCCATTTCGATATGGCGATCGATATTCTCGATCATCACGGTCGCATCGTCGACCAGAATGCCGACAGCTAGCGCTAACCCGCCCAAGGTCATGACATTGATCGTCTCTTCGAGCAGATGTAGGCCAATGATGGCGGTCAGAATAGACAGCGGGATGGAGGTCCAGACGATGACCGTGGCCCGCCATGAACCAAGCAGCATCAGCACGATGATGCCGACCAGCCCACCGGCCATGAGCATTTCATGCAAGACATCTGAAATCGAATCTTTCACGAAAGTCGAGGCATCGTCGATGAGTTTGATCTCCACCCCCTCCGGAGAAATCTGCTCGGCGCGCGGGATCATTTTCTTGATTCCATCGACGACGTCGAGGGTCGAGGCTTCCGTGCTCTTCATCGCGACGAGGATGACGGTTTGTTTGCCCTTCACCAGTACCGCGTTCTGTTGCACCCGGCCCATGAGGCGCACCGTGGCGACGTCGCGCAGATAGACGAATGCGTTGCCTTCACGTTTGATTGGGAAGTCGGCGAAATCCTCAATTTTTAACGGTGAGGCGTTTGTCAGGACGATCCAGTCAGTCTCCTTGATCTTGATGTCGCCGGAAGGCAGCACGAGGTATTGCTGCATGAGTGCTTTGTGAATGTCCGCCGGAGTGAGTTGACGGGCAAGCAATTTCTGCTGATCAAGGTTGACCATAACCTGCATATCCTGGCCGCCGTATGGGTGTGGCAGAACGATCCCCGGTACCGTTACGAGCAGTGGGCGAATTCGCATGTAGACGAGATTGTATAGCTCTGCCGGAGTCATGTGATCGGAGCTGATTTGGAGCATGGCCACCGGTATAGAGGATGGTGCGAGACGCATCACCATGGGCGGCGAGATATCGGGCGGCAGCGCCTTCACGACGTTTTGCGCAATGCCCACGATATCCGCTTCGGCCCTGCCCACGTCGACTCCATCCTGGAGAAAAATGTTAGTGATGCTGCTGCCGAAGTAAGAGTGGCTATGGATATACTTGATGCCTTCCACAGTCGAAGTCAGGAAGCGTTCGAATAGATACGTGATGCGCCCCTCTACCTGCTGAGGCAGCATGCCGGAATAGATCCAGACCACAGAGGTGACGGGAATCGTGATATCCGGAAAGATGTCGGTCGGCATGTGGCGCACCGTCATAACCCCCAAGAGCACGATGAGGATGGTCATAACGACGAAGGTGTACGGGCGTCGCAGGGCAATGAGGACGATCTGATTCATGCACGAAGCCTCCCACAAACGGTTTGAGTTTCTGTCATGTTAATCATCACTATACGATAACTCTTTGGTTTCTGTGATCCGGGTATCATCCACTGGTCAAAATATTTCTTCTAGCGCCAAGCAAAATTCTTACCAACATTGTATTGCCTGGATATAGCAGGTTAGTTACGGCAGCATGTGCGCATTTTATCGTCGCCATCGGCTCTAGGTCGAAAGGTTTGAGCAGAACTGCTTGAGGAATGCGGAGTGGTTTTGGCACTGAGCGCAATGTGCGAAATCTCACATAGTAAAACGTCTGCCTTAGGAGAATTAGAGAGAACATCGTAGAGAATTCGTTAAAAATGTCAAGGCAAACCGGTTTTTTTCTGGATCCAACAGTGGGTATTGATCTTGCTACTGCTCTAAAGTTAGTTCGATCGGTTATTGAGAAAGTCGAAGGGTATGAAAACGGGCTGAGATGTTCTGCTGGGACCTAATCGTTGGAGCGTAATTGGGCGATTAGGTTTATTGGAATTGCCTACTTCATGGACGCATGATGTCAGAAAGGTGGCTGATAGAGCGATGAAGTTTCTAGTGGACAGGCAATCGGTGTCAGAGATGTGCCCAATATGGATGATGGATGAAGGGGGGACCGTATGGGCATACAAATGCACAGGCAGAAATCATCCCTTCAGATCTCTCTGATTGAGAATTGATTCAGCCTCATTTATTCATTCTATGGGAAGACCCGTGATGAGAGGGTTAGAAAGTGGAGAATCATAATGGAAAGTCGGAAACTTGGTATGGCGATAGCGCTGGTAGGTAGCATCCTTGGTGGCGTGGCAACTGGAGCGCCGGTTCGGGCGGAAGCTCTGACTATTGGAGCAGCTCCAAGCTTGAGGCCGGCATTACAGGAAATTGTGCCGATGTTTGAAAAAGAATATGGTGCAGCCGTACAGGTGGTGTACGGTCCATCGAAAACCATGCGCAGGCAGATTGAACAGGGTGCGGCGATCGATGTCTTTCTCCCAGCGGCGGTAGAGGAGGTTGAAAAACTCCAACACAAGGGACTGACTCTCAACGGAGGGCCTCGGATCTATGCACAGACCAGTCTCGTCCTTGTCATGTCGGCAACCTCACGCGTTATGCCGGTTGCCTTTCACGAGGCTCATCCCAATGGAGCTACCCGCATGGTCTTGGGAAATTCAAAAACTTCGTCGCTGGGGGAAATCACGGTCCGGGCACTCACTAAACTCGATCCTGCGTATAAGAGTCGGTTCAAGCTTCTCCAAGCAGAGCATGCTGAGGATATCATGGATTTGATTCATACGGGGAAGGCAGATCTGGGCATCGTCTATCGGGTAGATGCGATCAACAATCCAGACGTGCGTATCATTGATGAAACTCCCGGCAGCACACCTACACCTGTCAGCTTAGGGGAAGCGGTGGTGTGGACCTGTCGGAAGGCATCATTGCATGTTGCAAAGGAATTTTTCGATTACATCATGAGCCCTCGCATACAAAAACTCCTACTCAAATATGGCTTTGATCATGGCTTTGATTCCGTGTCATCGAATGGATGACCTGGGAGTGGAAGTATTGAGCGTAAGCCCTATACATGCCTAGGATTATCGAGGAAGATTTTTGCCACTATTCACCATTATCGCTTCTTGTCGCGATGAGGGGTGTATGTGACTCAGACCGAATATTGAAGCACCTTAATGGGGCTTAATCTGGAAACACGATGGTCACTGGTGAGCCCCGGTATAGGTTGTTGGTGGTGAGAGTCCGAAGCATTCCCACGATTGGGACGTACCGGTCAGACGGGTATTGCCATTCGACTTCGTCCAGGTCTTGCTCCCTGAATATGTACGCGAGTAAGTGTTCCCTTCACCGCCTTGACCCGTCCCAGATGTTCGATCTCCCGAGGTTGAAAGAAGACCTTTCCATCCGAAATAATCACAGCCTTCTCCCCCGGCTTGCTATGTTCTAAGACCTCAAGGGGCATTGATGAACAAACGATCGGAAAGAGTGAGATTGCCTGTTATGCCAAAGATCATCAAGGCATTGGACAGTGCCGTACCTTCTTAAGCTTACCCATTTGGGCGTCCTTTCTTCTTTTCATCATGCCCACCAAACTGCTTCCGCATGGCTGAGAGGAGTCGATTGGCATAGTCCGCTTCCCCCCTGGATTCAAACCGCCCGAAGAGCGCTGCGTTGATGACGGGTGACGGCACGCCCTCGTCAATTGCAGCTAAGGCCGTCCAGCGCCCTTCGCCGGAATCCGACACTTGGCCTGAAAACCCAGTGAGCTCCGAATCCTCAACCAGCGCGGCCGCGGTCAGATCGAGCAACCAGGACGCCACGACACTGCCCCGTCGCCATACCTCTGCAACCTGGCCCACGTCGATCTGGTATTGATAGGCCTCCGGGTCGCGCAGGGGCGTTGTTTCGGCGTCCTGCTCACGAGCGCGCAGCCCGACGTCGGCGTGCTTGAGAATGTTGAGGCCTTCGGCATAGGCGGCCATTAGGCCATATTCAATTCCATTGTGGACCATTTTCACAAAGTGTCCCGCTCCAGTCGGGCCGCAGTGTAGATAGCCTTGTTCGGCCGGTATGGAGGCCCCTGTTCTCCCAGGGGTCCGAGATGCTGCCTTGACCCCTGGCGCAATGCTCTTAAATATGGGGTCCAGGTGTTTGACGATTTTTTTTTCACCTCCAATCATCAAACAGTAGCCGCGTGTAAGTCCGAAGATTCCACCGCTGGTGCCGCAGTCGACATAGTGAATCCCGTGGCGTTTGAGAGCCTTTGCCCGCTCCAGATCGTCGCGGTAATAGCTGTTGCCGCCGTCGATGATGATATCGCCGGCCTCCATGCGCAAGGACACTTCCTCGACGGTTTCACCGGTAACGCCGGCCGGCACCATCACCCAGGCCGCGCGCGGCTTGGACAACTTCGCAATGAATTCGTCAAGCGAGGCAGCGGCTTGGACACCTCGACCCGCAAGTTTTTTCACGGCAGCGCGGTTCCTATCGTAGACCACACACGCGTGGCCATCTTTCGTCAGGCGCCGGACCAGGTTTGCGCCCATTCTTCCAAGGCCAATCATGCCAAGTTGCATTTTGTCCCTCCTTCTTGAAATGGGTATCTATGTCTTTCCACCTTCAACGTGGGGTTTCTGGGATTGTCAGAGACGGGCTGCATACGTTGGCGACGGTGAAGCCATGTCTCTCGCGTCACAATCTTGTCCGGGAACCGATACGCCACAGCGAGCACATTACCATGGATGCCTTCATAACGATACCAACTCTGGGGGCACCTCAGCTTCGACTACAACCCGCGCGCGGGTCGTTGCCGGCATTCGTGTTACGGTATTCGCGCGACTGGGCTTCGAGCAGTTCTCAACTCCGTGTCGATCGAGGGAATGTCATACACAACCAGAAACATTTCCGTCCTGGTCTGGAGGCAGAAAAGAAAGGGTAGGATCTGAGTAAAACATACATCCCGTTCGCGCCACCGGGTATGGGTACAGGAGTTGTTGTTCCATACGCACCGGCAAAACTTTCGAACTCGTTTGCTTAAGAGTTTTCGACCACTTCACCCTTTGCTTTGATTCACGATGCATCCTTTGTGTCTGCCATCACTGCTTTTCCTTAACGTGAAAATAGAAGTCAAGGGTTCCAATGCAGGATTCCTAAAGGTATTTCTAGGCAGGTTGCCGGGTTTTGATTTATACGTGCTGATACGTTTTCCTTATGTTTTTTCTGAGCGGGAGCGCAGGGGCTCTTGCTTCCGTATTCGCTAATAGATGATGGGTGGCCGTTTGTCATCAATGACCAACATCAATCGTTGCGGTTGAAGGGGTCGCTTGGGGTTGCGAGAATAGTGTGAGCAATCCTCTATCAACCCCCCTGGCTGAGCGGGGATAAAAGGTGTTGGATAATGTGGGACACACGAGTCTCAATGAAGAGGGC
The DNA here is from genome assembly GCA_020430245.1 of Nitrospira sp. Taxonomy (GTDB): domain Bacteria; phylum Nitrospirota; class Nitrospiria; order Nitrospirales; family UBA8639; genus Nitrospira_E. Next base: position 11,918 of record JAGQKG010000057.1, on the reverse strand, counting down.
GATGAATTGTCGGGTGCAGTTGGTGACCTTGTCGTTCAAGTCCGGCGCATCGAGAAAATGTACGGTGAGCTGCTCTTTGGGATCAATCACACGGAGTGATGGTTTCCTCTTTTTCAGTGTTTGTCATGTGATCCGCCCTTTCTTTGCGCATGGGCGCTGCGGTGTGGGTCAAATCGTAATACCGGCAAGGTTTGCACGAAACAATCGGATAGCCGATTATTCCTCATCAATGCCTAAATCTACACCAAGGTACCCTCGCAGAAGATCATGTCGGGTAAAGGTTTTTGTGATAACCCCATGTTCTTCGACACAGAGATTCAGGAGGTTCTTCTCTTCCATGATTCGGATTGCCTCCTTAATGGGCGTCTCATTATGGATGAGATAAGCCTTCGTTGACATAATGTGTTGGGTGGTGACCTTCTTAAGATCCTGCGAATGATCTAGGGCGTGTAAGAGATCAAACTCACTGACAAAGCCCAGATATCTTCCGGCCTCATCTAACACAGGGCCCCCGGACAAATGGGACGATAACAGGGCAATGGCCACTTCCATACATGTCGTTGTCACGTTAAATTTTAAGGGATTCGTGTGGATAAGCTGACCAACAGTGGTGAAATGTGGTTGTGACTGATCCATGGTTCCTCCTTAAGTACGTTAGGAATAAAAACAAAAATTCCGGTCGTAGCCAAATAACCTGTAAACTCGGCCCCAAAGACAAACATGGAGGGGCAATCGCTTTCCGGAAAAGTCAAAACCTAGTTGATATATATATCAAATTCCCAGCGAGTATTCACAAGAAACGAGTGCACACAGTCGAGCCTGGAACTTTTGAACCATTCTAACCCATGCCAGAGAGCCCTTTGCTTTGCATGGGGGTGAATGGCATCCATTTTAGGAGGTGTAGGGACAGATTTCCCCAGGTTATCTCTGAAGGTTTTTGACAAGCCCCGCCCTTTGGGCAGGGAGTTTCACTAATTATCAACCATTCGATGCCGTTTCTTTGACCATCGGGCTAGGGTATGTAACAGCGTCCCTTCATTTCCGAACGTGGCATCAATCAAAATATTGTCCTTATTGAGAAGAAAGACAGCCGGCATTTTCACTGGAATGTTCATGACGGTATGTCGCGCCTCTTTATCTACCTTGTAGGTTTCCTTGGTCCCTTTCACCGTCTGAATCACGGCCCACTGATGATCGCTCATGAGGGATTGGAGTAGATGACCCTTAAGTGCTCTGTCCCACCCTGGATCATCCATCTTATGAAAATCGACAATTTGATTCTGGTCACTGAGCACGATTTTTAGCTTGTCGCCCCGTTGAATAGACTGAATTCCTTTTTCTGCCGACGCTCTCGACGAGAGAAACAATGGATCCAGATGTCCAACATTGACTTGGATGACATCCGACTTGATATGTTGGACAGTACCCAGGATGATCTGTTCACCCGGCAACAACAGGCCGCGTGCTTTCTGGGACTGGTGGGCGGATTTGTCTAATGCCAATGATGGCGGCTTTGAGCTCAAGGCAAATGCCCCAAAAGCCAGAAGGGAAATTATTGTCAGAAGAGTCCAGGTTCTTTTCAACATTTTTCTTCCTTTTCGTATTCAGAACCTTCGGTATGCTATCCCTTGCCAACGATAGGATGGTTGTTCCTCATCAAGGCCTTTTCGCTAGAATTCTTTGACGGTGTTTCCGGCTTCAGAGAACGGGCGGTAGATTCCGAAGCCGTTAAACTTTTCGCTCACTTTCGACCTTTCTCTTTTATAAATGGTTGGGAAAAACTCGATTTGAATGGTCGGCTCGACGATTCAGATGTGGCCATACCATCGGGCAATTTCTTCCGCCAATCCGCATCTCCAAATCCTTTCTGTGTAAGCATAGCTCTTTCACTTTATGCAGATGCCCTCAATTTTCGTTAAGTAACTAATCCTGCTCCCTTTGAATGGGGAGTGTGCTCATGTGAATGGCATTGATAACCCTTTTGACCCCGGACACTGACTGAGCCGCTCTCCCGGCTGCGTCTTTTTGCGTCGAGGTTTCAAGCACTCCGGAAAGAGTGACGATTCCATCTTTCGCACGGACGTGTAATGTGTCTTTCTTGGGTATGTCCACATTCCGCAACATCTTCCACACCGCTTCCTGGAGTTTACGATCTTTCGTAGGGGGGAAATTGACGATAATACGATTGTTGATCTGAGCGCCCCTTGAGCCAGTGCCGGCAATATCAGTTGTAAATCCTTTAAGCTTTGTTGTCTTAACTTCATCGTAGAGTAATTCATTCACTGGAGGCATTTTATCAGTGAACAATCCCCATGCCATTCGTCCATCCATCCGTAGCGGCTTCCCCACTGTCTTGTTGACACGGTCATTGTGTGGTGTTTGATCGCTGACCTGTTCTGCCATCCAAGACACGGTTGTAGCCTTCTCATCGGGAAAACCCGCAGATCCCAAGAGACTAACTATCGCATCCAAATGGGACTTTAAAATATATACCCCTTTCACCATCATGACCCTCCTTGTTGTTGTGGCCTCCGAGGGAATTCCTGAGATGTTTTCCATAATTTTAAAGAGTTCAGGTCAAGGCTCCATTTCCTCTTTCAACGTCTTTCGGATATACAAACCCCTATAAAATCTGTCCTGTATGAATGTTTTCTAGTATTTTTTTCCTGATTCTTTCCCTTCATGACGGAACATCGGAATCGGATCATACTGTCGTCCGCCAATTTTCGAACGAAAAGGAGGAGAGATAATCTCAGCATACACTGCAGCCTTAAGGAGTTTGACTGTTTCAGGTGTTGTCCAAAGAGGTTCAGAAATCATTTGAGTTCCTCATCCAGTGTGTTATGAAAAACAGTGTGTTATGAAAAAACTTATTTGCGAACGTTTCCTGTTCTGTTGCTGTGTTCGTCTGCCGGCATGGATGTGCCACCGCGGTTAGCCCTGCCTGTTGGTATTCCTTTCGAATGCTCCGTGATCTTTTTGTACGTTCCTCATATTTTTTATTCCTAATTAAAGTGGCTCTGCGCCGAAGGTCTACTGCCATTGGGCCTTGAATTTCCGGTGGGCACCATCTTGATCATTGAGTTCCACTGAAAAATATGTGTTTACCAGGACAATTCTTTGAGAAGCTGTTGAACATCAGTCTTCACTTTCGCGTACCAAATCATGTTGGGTTGTTGGTCATTCATGAGTTCCTTGTGGATAAGGTCGCTCGCCTGTTCGATGGTCTGAATTTCCCCCTTTAGCCGGCCATCGGCCGATTTCTCAGCTGCCCTCAGATGTGTCTGCGCCTGTTCGATGGCCGTCAGGGCTTTATGATTTTCATGGGTAATGAATTCGAAAATTTCGGTATATGTTAAATAAAAATTGGCATCCGTGAGGTCCATCTTGATTTTCCTAATACTAGGGAGGTTGGTCGTGTGGTGTTTCTGCAAGGCTTGCCCATCGACCACCTGTTGAATTGCTTCACCTGCTGCTGGCTCCGTGGTCTTTGACCAGAGGTCTTGCAAGGCGGGTGTACCCTCTGTTCCTTTCTTCCCGTTTTCTTCAGTCAAAGTCTTGACCATTCCTGTCATGGCTGTTGCCCCGGCTGTGACCTCCTCGTCTCCTGTTTGCACGTGACGTGTTAACCAGACCCCCGCCTGGGTAAGCCTGGTTTTCTCTGCTTCAACCTTTGCGCCCGGATGCAGTTCCATGCCACGCCGAAAGCTTTTCCTGGCCTGTTCAATTGGCACGACATCCACGCGTAAGGATATCAACTCGATCCCTGCCTCCGCGTTTTCAAGGAAGGCGTCCGCTTGTTTGATTTTGTTGCGCGTTAACAACTCCTGAGCCTGGGCGATGTGATGTTCGGTGGCTGTCAACGGTAGAGCCCCTTCCGTATACACCAGGGCCTTGTTCAGAGCCTCAAGATGATTTTTAGCAGACACCCTATCTTTGTTGTGCAGACTTGTGTGTGCAGCGTGAAGATGGGCCTTCGCATTTGCCACCGGAACAAAATATTCGAGGTTCGTGAGCGCCAGATCAATGGGAATAAGATCCAGAGCAATTTTTTCACTGGCCTCATGATCCCAATTTTTTTTCACATCCCAGAGTTGATCCTTGACTCGTGTCGTGGGGCCCGCGTATTTGATGAGGTCAATCAGGTTTCGGGCATGATGAAGGTCGTTTGTGGCCTGGGCAAAGGTTTTGTCGTGGAGGGATCTGCGGGCCCGGGCAATTGCGCACAGCACTTTGGCCGCAGTCGAAGGTGGTGCCATGGCTGGTTGGAGGCAAAGAATTTTGTTTTCCGTGCTATTGAGTTCGTCCTGAGGGGAGGCATCCCATCCCCACGTTGGACTAATGGACGTGGTGAGCAACATACCCGTGAGAGTGATTTTACACAGTATATTTTTCATATCTTTTCCTCCTTCTGCGCAAATGGAGGATTCTCTCGAACCTCTGGATGAAACATTTTCGTCTTGGGTATCTCATGTATCTATATTTGCCATCCCAACTAAAAATGAAGGCTGGATATGAAACGGAATTCAATTTGTTGGGCCATTTTTACGTTAGCTTCAATCTCCTTCTGAAATGAGCTGGTAAAGAAGTTAAATACCTTCTTTCTCATTAATTGAACATCGCATAAGGCATGCCAAGAAAATACATTCTCAATCATCTTGCGGCATTCATTTGGAAAGCGATGAATTGAAATAAGAAAACCATCAAACCCTTCACGGCGTAAGCACATTTGATTAGAAAAAATCGCACCAGATATGCTCTGGAGACGTCATGGGATGGGCGAAAATGCACTCTACTGACGGAGCGTAATTGCTCCATGACAGCATTGTCACTTTTGTTTGCTTACAACCGGCTTGAATGTGATCGGTTACTTGAGGTCTGATCGTCGCAGACGAAAAACGCTATGCGTGGAGTTTGGGAGGCTCGGTTCCTTGTTTATAATTTATTCTGACCTGGAGGGCATGGCCGTAAGGGTGGTGATGCGATGTGTCAGGATGCTTTGGATGCTAGCCTATCGCAACATTTGCTTGAGGATAAGGATAAAGCAGCTGGCTGGGTGAGGGACACAAACCCGACCGGGTAGGGTCCGAATCTCCTGTAGAACATACTGCATAAAATTTCCATTGACCCACGATCCGACAAGATTGCCGAAAGACTGAGCGGCCCTTCGCCTCCGACAGATACCAATGCCGAGGCCACTTTAAACATCAGAGACAAAATGTGCGAGTTTTCATTATTGGCGGGAAAAAACGTTCTCGTGGGGACGGCTCCCATGGGCCAGGGGATTACTGGCAGAGCTTGCAAGGCAAGGAGCCTGTTTCTCATCCTGTCCGCAGCTTCTTAGGAGGGGCTGCGATCTGAAGTGCAGTAAAAGCCGGTGCTGACTCACCTGGGCCGGTCATGTGGGGGAAGATGCCAGTTGAAAAATCCTGTCAATGAAGTCTTTATAACATTCAAGCCCCTGCCCATCATGATGAGCAGGGGCCGATTTTGCAGTGTTTTTCCGGTGTGGGATAGACAAACGTGCGGATTATTCACCGTTACATGAAGTAGTCGAAGTCGCTTTCGCGACGTGTTCGACGGCGGAGCGCGAAGATAGCAGCCGGTTCGTTGTTCGGGTCTAATCGAATGGTGTAGTCACCTCCCACGACTTGGTGGCGGTAATCTTGAATGAGTTCATGCAGTTGATAGGTGTCCTGGGCGCCAATGCCGCATTCTTCAATCGGAATACGGAGCCGCGCCTCCTGTATCGTATAGGGATCCATATTGATCGCGAACAAAAGGATGTCCGACTTGTCGGCATTCATTTTTCCATAGAAAAGAATGTGGTCATTGTCGGATGGATAAAAATGCAGATTGGTGAAGGCGTGCAGCGCAGAGTGATCCCGTCGGATCTGGTTGATGCGGGTAATATAGTCACGGATATTTCCGGGCCGATCCCAATCCCAGTGCCGGATTTCGTACTTTTCCGAATCCTGATATTCCTCGGTTCCGGGAATTGCCGTATTTTCACACAGTTCATAGCTATTGTAGATCCCGTAAGTGGGGGAGAGCGTGGCGGCCAGCACGAGCCTGAATTTAAAGGCCGGTCGACCGCCTTGTTGGAGAATTTCCGGCAGGATGTCCGGCGTATTGGCGAAAAAGTTCGGCCGGAAATAGTCTTGCATTTGGGTCCGGGTTAACTCGGTCAGATATTCGGTCATTTCTCCTTTTGAATTTCGCCAGGTGAAATACGTGTACGATTGTGTATAGCCGGCTTTTGCCAAGACCCGCATCATTTTGGGGCGGGTAAAGGCTTCCGCCAGAAACAACACATCAGGATGCGCCAACTGGATTTCTCGAATGAGCCATTCCCAAAAAATGACGGGTTTGGTGTGCGGATTATCCACTCGGAAAATTTTGACTCCGTGTTCAATCCAAAAAAGGAGGACCCGCTTCATTTCCTGCCAGATGCCCTGCCAGGCTTCGGTATAGAAATCAAATCCGTAAATGTCTTCATATTTTTTGGGGGGGTTCTCCGCAAATTTTATGGTCCCGTCCGGGCGTTGTTTGAACCATTCCGGATGTTGCGTGACGTAGGGATGATCCGGGGTGGCATTAATGGCAAAATCTATAGCCACTTCCATTCCGTGGCTTCTGACAGCCTGCTGAAAATGGTCAAAGTCTTCCAAGGTGCCGAGTGCCGGTTCGATCGCATCATGTCCTCCATGGCGGCTTCCAATGGCCCAGGGACTGCCCGGATCGCCAGGGTTCGCCTTCAAGCTGTTGTTGCGTCCCTTGCGATTGGTTTCTCCGATGGGATGAATAGGCGTGAGATAGAGCACATCGAATCCCATATCCCGGATGGCGGGAAGGCGTTGTTCACAATCTTTAAATGTTCCCCCTTTTCCCGGCACGGTTCCTTCCGATCGAGGAAAGATTTCATACCATGCGCCATACCGTGCACGTTCACGGTCGACAATGACTTCCAATTCCTTCTCATAGACGGACCAGGCAGCCCGCTTTTCATGTTGGTCGACGAGTGTGGCCACAATCGGGTCTAGAGCGATCGCAATTCGGGTTTCCTGGTCGGAAGCCGATTTCCATTTTTCCAACCAGAGTTTCAGTTCGGATTTATCGGGACCTTTTGCTCGGGTCATGGCCTCCTTCACTTGCGCTTCTCCCTCCAATAATTCACTGGAAAGGTCTGAAAGCACCCCATGCTTCTTGGTCAGTTCAATGCGCCAGGTTTCAAAACTTTTGACATATGCTCCCACGGAATACAGATAACGGGTGTTTTCCGGGAGCGGAAATGATCCGGCCCACCGGTCGTTATCGACATGATTCATGAGGGTTTCCGACCAATCCTTTTGTCCCAGCGCTTTGTATCGAATCACGGCCCCGATGGTATCGTGTCCTTCCTTGAAGACGTCGGCTGTGACATTCAGGTTCTCCCCGACGATCCGTTTGATCGGATAGCGTCCCCCGTCCAGTTCAGGGTCCACATGTTCGATGACCAGGGTTTGTAGAGTTTTGGGCATGTTAGGCATGAGTACTCCTTCGTGTATAGCGCTTCTGATATTTGTGTCGATGAGAATGGGAAAATTTTTTCACGTCAGAAAGAGCCGAGGTTTTTGGCTGATCACCATGAGTCAGCCGGACTGCCGGATCAGGCCACTGAATCCCGAACATCAATCCACTTCTAAAATTTGGAGAATGCCATCCAGCGGGATACGCACCCAATCGGGTCGGTTATTGAGTTCATAGCCGAGTTCATAGATTGCTTTCTGGAGTAAATATCCATTCAGCAAAATTTGAATGTCATCGGATGCCGGGGGCAGAATGGTACGGACTTCCTTGATGGACAGATAAGCCTTAAGGTAGCTGACGCTGACCCATATTTGCCAAAAGCGAGCCCAAGGTTCGAGCAAAGAAAAGTCTTCCGGTCGAACTCCCTCGACCAATCCGATCGAGGAGGCCTGCGCCGCGTAATGAAAGGATCGTAACATGCCCGCCACGTCACGCAGCGGGGATTCTTTGAGTCGTCTGACATTCAACGGCCTGGCCGGCTCCCCCTCAAAATCGATGATGATGAAATCTTTTCCGGTATAGAGCACCTGGCCGAGATGGTAGTCGCCATGGCACCGGATGCGAGTGCAGGGGAGTTTGCGGTCCCGTATGGTTAAGAGACGTTTGCGTAAGCGGCCTTCGCCTTCCAGCACGTGTTTCGCGAGAGAGTGCACGGGCTCCTGGAGCCCTTTCACCTGAGTGCGAAGAAGGGGGAAGTTCATGTTGACCGTTCCCAGCATGCTTTGATAAAGGCCTCGCCGGTAGAAATCTGTGAAGGGTTCCGGTCTAAACTCCGCATCCTCGGAATCCGAGGCGAGTGCGGCGTGCAGTTCTCCTGTTCGAAGGCCTAACAACCGGGCTTCTTCCAGATACGGGCCAATCCATTCGCGGGCGGCGGTGGGAATTTCTTCGTCTACTAGAGCCATCAGCGATTTCTGAGGAATGGATGAGGTGGTGATGGCTGTGGGATGAGTGAGTGCTTCTTCGAGATAGCGACTCAGTTCATCCAACGTGTATTTCCAGGCGTCGCCTTCGTTTTGAATAAATTTCTGCAAAATGCCAAATGTCAGGAGATCCCCATTGTCCCGCTGATATTCAATGGCTCCTGCCAAAGGGGCGATGTGCGGAAACCCTTTCATCGTTAAAAACCGTCCGATTTCAAAGTCAGGATTCACGCCGACTTCGGCTCTTCGGTAGAGTTTTAAGATGAAATCATGTCCAAATAAGACCGACGAGTTGCTTTGTTCACCCTTCAGGAGGGTGGGTTCAAGGGTGGGAACTTCATTTTGAAGCTGCCGTCGAAAGGTTTTTGTGGCTTGGGTGACTAAATCGCCGGCCGGCCCATTAAACCGGCGGTTTCGGGAAATACTGTCCAACAGCATTTTTTGAAACTCCCGATCCCACATGGCATCAATGAGGAGTCCTTCCTGCTCTCCATCTTTCATTTTGACCCGTACGCGTGCAATCGCTGCCGGAGAATCCACAAGGGGGGCCATGCGATCGGCCGGGAGATACTGCAAGGGCAGGAGGTACATCTCCGGTTCTCCTTCGGTGTATTCCACGTGGATGAGCGCGAGAACGGCCAAGGGATCTTCTTGGGGAAGCGGGATCGTTTCCGTGATTTCCACGAATTGCATGGTACGGGCTTTTCCCCCAAACCACCGTCGGCCTTGCAGGTATTGGGGTAACACATTTTCGAGTTTGACCTTTTCCCGCTTATGGATGAGATTATCCCAATCTTTTGAGATGGTGATGGTGGGTAAGCCCTGTTCCGTTTTCCCCTGAGCCTCGAGTTGTTTGGATTCAACCGGGTCCAAGGCAAACCAGTAAAACGCGTGGCCGCTCAACGTGAGCAAATAGGGCAAATCGCCAATGGCTGGAAATTTACTCCGTCCGAACAAGGTCATGGGACGTCGTCCTTTGAATTCAGCCAGATCGAGTTCGACCCATTGTGCGTGGCGGGATAAGTTCACCGCCACCAGAATGATTTCGTCCTGATAACGCCGGAGAAACACCAGGACTTTCCGATTGGCCGGATGAAGAAATTCAATGGAACCTCGTCCAAAAACCTTATAGCGTTTACGCAAGGAGACGATGCGCTTCATCCACCAGAGGGGGGACTGTGCGTTATTTTGTTGCAGTTCGACGTTGACGGCTTCGTAATGATATTCCGGGTCGATGATAATGGGCAGATAGAGTTTCTGCGGATTGCCATAGGAAAATCCGGCGTTGCGATCCGCACTCCATTGCATGGGAGTCCGGACCCCGTTCCGGTCGCCTAAATAAAAGTTATCGCCCATCCCGATCTCTTCCCCGTAATAGATGACCGGTGTCCCCGGCATTGAAAACAACAGACTGTACATCAGCTCAATTTTTTTCCGGTCATTGCCCAGGAGCGGAGTCAAGCGCCGGCGGATTCCCAGATTGATCCTGGCCTGCTTGTCATGTGCAAAGACACGGTACATGTAATCCCGTTCTTCATCCGTGACCATTTCAAGAGTGAGTTCATCGTGATTGCGCAAAAAGAGCCCCCATTGGCAGGCTTCCGGGATGGCGGGGGTCTGGTCCAAAATATCGATAATCGGAAAGCGATCTTCCATTTGCATCGACATGAACAGTCGGGGCATCAAGGGAAAATGAAAGTTCATGTGACATTCATCGCCGTTTCCGAAGTAGGCGGCGGCGTCTTCCGGCCATTGATTGGCTTCCGCAAGAAAAAAACGGTTTTTGAATTTTTTATCGACGTGCGCTCTCAACGTTTTGAGAAACGCATGGGTTTCCGCCAGGTTTTCACAATTGGTCCCTTCCCGCTCGAAGAGATAGGGCACGGCATCCAACCGCAAGCCGTCCACACCCAATTCCAGCCAAAAATCCAGGACCTCAAAGATCGCCTTTTGCACGTCAGAATTGTCGTAATTCAAGTCCGGCTGATGGGAAAAAAAACGATGCCAGAAATACGCTTTGGCTACGGGGTCCCAGCTCCAATTGGAGTGTTCGGTATCTTTGAAAATAATGCGGGTGTCGGAATACAGGTCTGGGGTCTCGCTCCAGACGTACCAATTTCGCCATTTGCTGCCGGGGGGAGCTTTCCGCGCACGCTGAAACCAGGGATGTTGATCCGAGGTGTGATTCACCACCAACTCGGTAATCACCCGTAATCCGCGTCGATGGGCCTCCCGGACAAACGCCTGAAAGTCTCGTCTGGTTCCATACTGTGCATGAATGTTGGTGTAATCTGAAATGTCATAGCCATCGTCCCGAAGGGGAGAGGAACAAAAGGGCAACAGCCAAATGGCCGTTACACCAAGATCCTGAAGGTAATCCAGCTTTTGGGTTAACCCTTTGAAATCCCCAATGCCGTCCCCATTACTATCGCAAAACGCTCGAACATGGAGCTCATAAATGATGGCGTCCTTGTACCAAAGTGGATCATTCTCGAGTGTGTCGACAATCATGGATGGGCCTTTCCTGAATCGGGATATTCAGTTTTTGTCCTCGGCCTTACACAGTGTGTGCGGCGTCGCTGTGTATGGTGGAACCGGCAATGTTTGGGTTAACGACTGTTCAACGAGGGTGCTGAACGATAAAACCGAGTCACATGGATTTACCATAAGAACCGGGGGAAAGGCCAATCCCATGTTAATGGGAAGAATGAGATTCCTGTATACCCAGGCGGGGAGCAAAGGAAAATTCAGCAAGAAATCTTCGAAGGATCGCTTGTTCCAGGCGTGAGGGATACTGAGTCGGGCAGGGGACGCGGAGTAATAAATTAATGCGGCCGGGCTCAGGCAACTGAATCGTGACCCGTGGTTCAACAGAAGGGGCATCCAACCACAACTTGCCTTCGAGTTTTTTGAGATACGTCCTGGCCTCATTGATAAACGGGGCGGCCTCTTCTTCTCCGGCCTGTAGTAGCAGACGTTCGGCCTTTTTCCAATCATCGTCGGTACTCAACGGTACGGTTACAATATGAAGGCGGTATTTTTTTGTATAGGTTTCATTGGTTAAGGGGTGGTCAAAAATAAAGCTGTTGGGAATGACCATGGCCCGGCCGGTATATTGGTGAGAGGTCTGGCCCGGTCCGATTTCCAAAACCGTGGTGGTCAGGGCGTTGTGGTCGACCACGTTTCCCCGAATGCCCCCGATTTCGATGCGATCCCCCAACGAATAGGCTTTGGTCAGCACCCGGAGCCCTGATCCGCTCAAGCAGTCAATGATTTCCTTGGTGGCCAGGACAAAGGCGACGGCCACGGCAAACACGGAGACGGCAAAAGTCTGGAGTTGCGGGGCCCAAATGAAAATCATCCCGAGGATAAACAGAAAGAGCAGGCCATTTCTGAGGTTGACCGCCCACCGTCTCCGTGTTTCCA
>JAGQKG010000056.1 GCA_020430245.1 Nitrospira sp. | reverse complement strand
GCAAGATGAGCATTCAGACGAAACAGCCATTGGTAAATGGGATCGTCGCCTGGAGCGATGGCGAGGGCAAGGCATTGAGGAACGACTTCGGTTTGTTGTGGTATTGGACGGACTTAATGAAAATCCAGAAAAGCCTTGGGCAGACATTCTTAAATCACTGGTTCCCGAAGTGCACGCCCTGGGCGGTCTCGTGGTTGCAACTTCTCGGGAGGCATTCTGGAATCGCGACATCGTTCCACGATTACGAAACAACTCTATCAAACAGGATTCATTAACGGTAAGAATGGTTTCCGTGGCTGGGTATACTGACGAGGAGCTGGAGTCCATTCTTGCCCGGGTTGGCGTTACGCCAACGGATCTCCCAACTCCTGTGCGTGAGTTTGTCCGTAATCCACGAACCTGCTCGGTTGCTTTGAATCTAGTAAACCGGCTTTCCCTTCAAGCCAATGAACTTACCGTTGAACGACTTTTGTTAGAGCATTGGAAACAACGGTTAGAGGAACGTGGCGATCTCATAGGCCATAATATTCAGGATTTTGAAAATCTTCTACGATCCCATGCACACACCTGGCTCGATCACCCGAACAAGCCATTCAACCGCGACAATTGGATAGATCACTCCGGAGCCATTCGTCGTACAGGTGGACGTAATCACTATAACGATCTGACGGAAATTGAAGAGGGACGGTTTTTAACGATCACTTCAGCCGACAGTGGCACATACCAATTTCAACAAGAGACTTTGCCATTCGCCCTTGGCCTACTTGTCACCCACGAACTCAAGACTGTTTACAACAACCCGAATCCCCATGCTGACGAACAACTTAACCGCATTTTAGATCCGGTGCGAGGATTCGATATGGTTGCTGAGATCATTGCAGCAGCTGTTGGGTTAGCATGCATTGACGATGATTTTCCTCAATCTGGCCGCCTAGACCTGATCCGAGCCTGGCTGGAGTTACAGAATGTAAGCAACGAGACGTTCGAAACCATTGCAGCGTATATATCAGCACGCCCAGATGCTTTCCTTGATACAGCCGAACTTCCTGAAGTGAACACACGGTCCTTAGGCCTACGCCAATCCTTGATAGGTCTTCTGGTATATAAACGTGATCACCCACGAGTATCGGCTGCAATACATAACCGCTTGCCACAATGGCTAGGCCGGTGGTCTAGGAAAGCCCAGGTTATCGGCAAAGGAGATGAACAGATTCAACGACAAAATGCCAGAGAAACTCAAATCGCGGAAGCGCTCGGAAAATTTTCGAGAAGCGAGCACGAATTTTTCAATGAGGTCTGTACAGAAGTTCTCGACCTTACAGAAATGAAACTGGACCGGGCGGCTACCTTACTTATGGCAGGGAGGACACAGGCACACTACGCCTACGGGCTAGTCGCCTGGGCATACGCCCAAACTGTGGCCGGGGACATTTTAGATGCAGCTCGTGAACTTGCTTGGGTAGTTCGTCTTAACCCAGTCGATCACCCACAAACAGTGCAAGCCGTGAAACAGTTAATTAATTGGGTTACACCTAGCTCTTCAGAACCAATGCGTCGCGGTGCGACAAAGGCCCTAAGTCTTTTGGGTACACAGGCCGAAGCTGCACTTGCAGAAAGCCTGTCCCCCAGAAAATTATTGAAAGGTTGGCGAAGGGTTGAAATCTTCTGTGACACTAATCCCCATGATCCTAATGCGCCACCGGGCTCTAACTTAAATAACTCCCGAACAGCTGCGGGCCAAATCCAGCCGCTAAATATATGGAACCACATGGGAACCACATCTGAGGATAACGATCTTGAGCACATCACACCGGCTCTCTCACGATTTGAGCCTGACTTGATTGTTACCGCCCTCCGGGAGGTCGCCAAGTCAATAAAACACCGTTCCCAATTCCCGTTCCGCCAACTCGCCTGGCGCTTGCCAGAGCTCAGCCCGCTGTTCACAAAAGAAACCATCCAAGCAGTCGAGGCTGCGTACCATCGCTTGATCTCAGAGTTGAACGTCGTGCGAGAGGAAGACTTTAACTGGATTACGAGTATGCTTGTAAACGCTTTAACCCCCCACTTCGACGCGGAGGAACAATTAGATCTATTACTCAGCATGCCGAAATCAGTGCCAGAATATCTCCATCTCAGATATGGTCTAAAGACACTCACTGCAAAAATTTTGGAAAATCGTTTAGAGGAAGCCATACATAATCACGATAGTACTTCCCTCCAACGAATCCTCTTTTTTGCATCGGCGACTCGTGCTAGTCTTACCGATCGGTCCCGACAAATAATCGCCGAACAAATGAACAGCTCAGAGTCGATTGTGGCCGACTGTGCGGCTGCTGTGGTTCTCAAGGCCCAAGACGGGCCACTCAACAAACTTGTGGTGGAACAAACTCAATATCAAAACAACCCTACCCACGTCCAGGCGAAATATTTTTTACGTGGGGGGCCGCATGCCGCAGCAATCATTCAGCAAAATCGACAAGATCTCCTACACCTGGTTGCTCCCCCTTTCCTTGGACATGTGGCTGTTGCTTTAGGCGGCAAAGCGCTGGATATGTTAGCAGATTATTTTGAGATTAGCCTGGAGCGCCTTTTGCAGCCCATTTGTACCCCTGAGCCTAAGGAAGGGCGCGTCTTCCTTAATATTTCCAATGATGGTTTTGAATTTACCAAATGGGCAGATAATTCCAAGGAGACGAACCCATTAGAGGACCTGCTTTCCTGGAATGAAAATACTCGAGACCATCAAATAGAAGCACGGGTAGCGACTGACTACGAACAAGAAATGTGGAGGAAAATTGACGCATACGAAGAAACTCTCGCAAAGGAAGGGGCTGCCATAATCGCCTTTCCGTCACAAGGAAGAGGACTCGTTGAATTTGCAAAACGCAATCCTGATCGAATCAGGCACTGGTTGGATCTTATCCTTGAAACAAGGGAGAACAGGATATTAAGACAAGTTTACAATCAGGGCATAGTTTTGGCCGGGACTTATGCGACACACGATGGAAATAAGGCAGCAGAGGTTCTTCGGCATCTATATGACTACCAACCATTTGTCACCGTTACTATTGGCAAAATACCGGTTAATCTTTACGACCAAGCCCTGTTCGGCACTCCCGATATCTCAGAACTCAATCCCTTACGTGAGAAGGAGTTTTTTTCCGCGTTTAACGATGCCACCATTGAAGCCAAAGTCGCGGCCGCAGAGGTATGCGGAGCCATAAATTGGCTAGACACCTATATAAATACACTTTTTGAATCTCATCACCCTGGTGACCAGGCAAGAGGACTCACAATCGCCGGGTTGCGGAATACTAATGCGGTATCCACCCATGCCTTCGAAAGAGATTGGGGAATGGGTTTCCTTGGAGAAGTTGCTAAGTTGGGGGCCAAAAACTACCAACGTGCTCAATGGGCGGGATACTGGCTGAATTGCATGCTCAATGCCTCCAATCCAATTGACTTCTGGCGTTTTGCCAAACTGGCCGAAGGAATTGTTGATTGGCGTTTCGTCAACTGGTTCGAGGGCAAAGAAGTAAGTGTGCTTCTGGAACGTTTTGGAGATGAGCTATACTCGCGATTGTGGAAAGCGGCAGCGAAACGGTCAAAAAAACGTGAGGATACGTTGTTCGGTCTCAAAGCACCCGACCCAGACCTTGTCATGATTCTGAAGGATGGCCGAACATATGGCTAATTAAACGCCTTTCTATTTTACTTAAGCCAGACACCTCAAGAAATCAGCATGGTGCCCAGATTCTGAGCCGTTCTTCCTAGTTTTGACTCAGATTCCAACACCTTACGAGGCATGATTTTCTTCTGTATGCTCTTGACCTTTGTCTTATGCATTTTCTCCCGGGAATGGTACGGAAGGATTCCGCTCAGGACCTCGGCCAGGGAATCGCATGGAACATCTTCCAATAACTTGATGGCCGGTTTGGGGTCGGGACCGGACCTGCCGCCGACAAAGATATCCACCGCTTCGACGATCTGACCTTTGAGTCTGACCTTTTTCCCTAATAGGCCGACATCGGCCACAAGATGATTACCGCAGCCGGCAGGACATCCCGACCAGTGCATGGTGATAGGTCTCATCTCCGTGCCAATTATCGCTTCGAGACGTTTGGCAGTTTCCACGGCTCGACTTTTCGATTCGATCACAGCGAGATTGCAGTAGTCGCTGCCCACACAACTGACCAGACCCTTTTGTATCGGCGTGGGATTGTAGACAAAGCGCTGCAACAAGGACTCTTCGGTCAGGTCTCCTAAGACGCGGTCAGTAACATGTGGTATGATCACAGCTTGATTCGCCGTTAGGCGTAATTCCCCTGTGCCGTAGGTTTCAGCCAAACCGGCTATTCCCTGCAAATCATCCGCTTGCATACGGCCGACCGGAATTTTGAGCCCCACATAGTTCAAGCCAGGCTGCTTTTGCCGGTAGACACCCATATGATCGTTGACGGAGTGTTTCCGCACATCGGTGCCAGCTCGGGACAATTCCCATCCCACTTCCCGCTGGACCTCCAGACGAAATCGTTCTTCGCCCCAGTCATCCAACAAAAACGCCAGTCTGGCAGTGGTGCGAGATTCACGGCATCCATGATTCCGAAAGACGCGAAGAATGGCTCCGGCCACCGCCACGACTTCCTGGGGAGTGACAAACACATCGAGTGGGGTGGCAATACGATACCCGCCAGACCCAAGTTTGCCCCCGGCCAACAGGTTAAACCCGGTGGTCGTACCGTCCTCCCCATCCACCGTCGCAGGCACCAGAGCCAGATCTTGCGTTTCAAGATGTAAACAATTGTCGAGACAGCCGGTAATGGCTAGGTTGAACTTCCGAGGGAGATTCGAGTAGGCCCGATGACCCACCAGTTCTTCTGTCAGCCGTTTCACCAGGTCCGTGGCGTCGAATTGTTCCTGCGCCGTCAACCCGGCTACTGGACACGTCAAGATATTGCGGACATTGTCCATGCCGGTTTGCAACGAAAACAGCCCCGCCTCTTCCATTTGACGAAACACTTCCGGTACATGCTCAATCCTCAGATGCCTTAACTGAAACTGCTGACGAGTCGTTAAATCCAACACGCCATTTCCATAGGCGTCGGCGAGATGCGCCAACGTGCGAATTTGGACCGAGGTCGTTTTTCCTCCCGGAATCCGCACTCGAATCATGAAGTACCCTGGTGTAGGATTTCGCAAAAACAATCCATACCATTTCAGCCGTTGAATATCTTCATCCGGAATCGCCTCCCACCCCAATTCGGCATAGCGGGCAATATCCTCTTTGATGTCCAATCCGTCCTTGTCTGCTTTGAGCACCTCAATCTTATTCATCAGAATCCTTTCCGATTGCCCTTCTTGACTCTGTCACACAGCCTGCTTGATTTTCTAATTTTCCCGACCAACCGCCAAGGGTTGAGACAATAACTTGCCCTCCGCTGGGACATTAACCTTTCGTAACGATTCATGCGCTCCGCCTTCTGCTACGGCTTCTGTTTTCTTAATCCACCCACGCACAGGACTGATGACCCAATAGGCCCCTCCCATAAATACGACTCCACCGACGATATTCCCGAACACGACCCACATCTGATTCCACATAAACCCGGTCCAGGAAATATCCGGGCCATGCGGAAGAAAAAGGGCGATACCCAGAAGGGACTGATTCGCAATGCTATGTTCAAACCCGCTTCCGATGAATGCAAACAGGCACCAAAAAATCAACATGATCTTGGCCGCATCATTAGTCGTGCGGGCAGCCGTCCACACAGCCAAACATACGAGCCAATTGCAAAGAATCCCGCGAATAAACAATTCCCCCATCGGTAAATTCATCTTTAGGGATGCCACGTTGAGCAGAAGATCACTTTGCGGCGCCTTTCCCACGACGCCCGAATGCGCAACCAACCAGGCCAAACCCAACGATCCGACGAGATTGCCAACAAACGACCAGAAAAAAATCAGTCCGACATGTTTTATCCCGATGGCTTTGGCCAGAGCACCAAGTGCACACACCATATTATTTCCAGTAAACAATTCCGATCCCGCAAAAATGACCAGAGTGAGCGCAATACCAAATGACGTGCCCATCACGAGTTTCAATCCGGCAGACCCCTCGGCCCAGAATGGAGCTCCGACACTAAAAATCAAACAAATCCCAAACCCGAGATAAATGCCGGCCAGGGCCGATAAGACGAAATACCCGAAGGGATTACTTCGAAGGTATCCTACTTTTTTCTCTGCCAGTTGTATCATCCGTTCGACATCCACCGTATGCATAATTTTCTCCTTGCAAACTATTAGGTTTCATACCAAAAAAAAACGCCACCTGCCTGATCAAGGCCGGATTCCTCCGCCTTGCCCAAGCAGTGGCGCCTTTGCCACCTTCCCCATCCTACACCCCCTCGATTGATGGAGTATGCTTTCTTGCTTCGTACCGAATTCTTAAACCGTTCGTTGGGGAAAGTAGTCGGCTCGAAACGTTAGTTCCCTGAGCCCATCACTCCTTCTTCTCACTCGATCAAAAAAAAACGCCCAATCCCTTCACAAGGAATCGGACGTTCGTTGTCCAAAACACGTCTTTACTGAATAACCAGCAACACCGTTGTTGCTAGACAAATTTTTAGCAGACATATCAGTTCCTGTCAATCAGGGCTAAAGACCTATTCAACCGGTTAGGGAAAATCTAACAACAAAGTCCCTAGGCAACCGAATGCACTACGCAGTGGATTGCGCAAGAAAGGCTGCAGTGACTAGAACGCCATTGTAGGTGCTATGGAGCGCGATTCCCGGTGCAAGACTTCCTGTTCGAATGCGTATCAGGACCGTCAACGCACCAATCAACGAAACGGCTAATAGTGCTGGCCAATACTCAAGCACTTTCGGCATATGCACTCCAACAAAGATCATCGTGGTCATGAGACCAGCTAATCCCGGTCCCCAGGATTGTGCCAAGCCTGCAAACAAGAACCCACGGAAGAGCACTTCCTCCACAACAGGAAATAATCCTATTAACATCAGTGCCCATCCAATTTGTAACGGAAGGGGGGAACTGATCATGGCATCAATGAGCGGTTGAGGAAGATCGTCCGGTGGGAGCACTACGTATTCGGTAAAGGCAACAAATCCAAAACCTAAGGCTAATCCCAGCAACACAAAATGCCATAGATTTCGAAAATCATAGGATTTTCCAATTAGATCCCAAAACCCAATTGCATCTATGGATGGAACCGTTCGCCGTTTCGCCAGATGGATCGACACCATGATGGCTACCATCGTCCCCACACATAAGGACAGGGGAAGTAACCAAATTTCCATATATGGATGGAATGTGCTCGGGCTCGTCCCCCCTTCTCTTCCCCCAACCACACCATCGACGAACCCACCCACAAACCAAACCATCTGAAAACCAAGGGCTTGAACAACATAAAAACAGCCGACGATGAGGAACGCCGACCATGTGCCCCACCAAGGCTTCAAGCGGGTTGGCGCTTGGGCTGAAGTCTCATTTGATGAGAGGACCGGGAAAGGCATAGTGTTCTTTCGGGTGTTGGCTCAATTTCTTGATGTCTCAACAAGACCGATCATGTGCACAGAAGTCACTCAGACAACCCAACTTGCCCATCCCAGCCCTCCCCCTAACCTGGAACGCCACCCCATTTACTTCGAGACCTGCTCCCCTGTTTAAATCAAACACGCCCTGGGCCTGGTAAAAAATACCCATTCCAATTCGGCAAAAACAGTCGCCAACAGTTCACGAACAGTCCTTTGTTAAATAAAAAGCAAGGACATCGTGGCATGAAGGCTATTCATACCAGGCGAAGCTGTATTTGTGATGTTGTCTGGAAAACGTCAGCTCAGGGGAGTGATATCGAAATGACTAAGGGCTTGTCTATTTGCCACATAAAGATGTAGGAGATCGGGGAGCTAACCCTCCATGGCGGACGAATTTTTATCAGATAGTTCACGAAACGCGCCAATTAACTTTAAAGCCACACTGGAGTAATTGTTAATGGCCTGAGCATCATCCCCTATTTCAAGATAGGGCGTATACCCCTCGCTCCTAGTCAATTTCTCTTTGGAAGGCCTGTTGAATCCCATGGACCATTTGGAAAAACTCCGGTTTTGGATGGGCCCTTCAAATAACACCGCAATGCGGCTGTGGCGGGAGTCCCGCCGAATGACACCAAGCATACTCTTCACCTGGTCCTCGGGTCCCTCAAGAGCTTGAATAAAGGACCCATCGCAATGCAGTAACATGCCGGTGATTCCAAGTTGCTTGTTTTTTTCTCGTGCGTGTTTCAACATCGTAAGCAACTCATCTTCTTCAATTGGCCGCGTTGCTGCACTGGCATAGATGATTTGATACAAGTCATTTTCCATGAGCCCCAGTCTCCCTCAAGTCCTCGAATTATCTCAGACTACATGGTCTGCTCATTTGAAAGTGAAAGCCTAAACTGCTGAACATGGCACTCGAAGGTCATCGCCTCTGAATGATGGAAAAAGTCACCATATCAGAGCTTTCCAAATTATGAAATAGGGAATAGATGAAGGGGAAAAACTCTTAAAAACCGATGGAAGAAGGCTGATTGAAACCTATTAAATTTCAAAAACCTTCTTTTCTGAAACCAAGAAAACCATACAGGAGTTAGCGTTTGAGGGAAAATACAAAACGATCAAGAGCATTCAAGTCCTGAAAGACGATGATGTTTTCCTGCAAAAATACTTCAGTATGTGCCTGGATACCTTGTCCCCCTATCCCCACAGGAGACAACGGGACAATCGCACCTGCTACTTCTTGTGCCAAGGCGCGGGCTTCATCCGAAGACCCCATGATTGTCACAGAGAGCAATACACAAGCCGGACGGTTCCGTTGGCAATAGGCAGCCAATTCAGGAATGGGCAAATTGGCCCCCAAATAATGCACTCGACAACCCCGTGCCCGGCAGACATAAGCTGCCGTCATTGCCGCGACTTCATGCCATTCATTCGCCGGACAAGCAATAACCACCACAGGCCCTTCATCTGATGTTTGAAACTGGTTCAATGCCGAAAAAATTTTTTGTTTGATTTGATTCGATGCATAATGCTCTTGGCCGATGCCAAGTCTCCCATCGTGCCACAACTGCCCCACGCGTTCCTGCAAGGGAAGCAAACAACGATGCAAGGCTTCCTCAAAAGGAATGACGGCCAAAGAACCATTCAATTTCCGTTCAAAGCCTGCCCGATCGTTCTCCTCTAATGCCTGTGAAAGCTCGATCAATAACCGTTCGGACGGTGGTGGCTCATGGTAGGTATCCACAAAAACCCGTCTAGCCCGTTCCTGCAGATTGTCACGCCCCTGTTCAGATAATTCGCCAATGGCCATCCCCTGGTCCACCTGGGATTTGAGGTAGCGAAACAACACCACATCGTCATCCGTATACAGACGATAGCGATTATTTCCTCGGATTGGGGTGACCAATCCGTATCGCCGCTCCCAGGCTCGTATGACATGAGGAGAAAGGCCCGTAAGCTTTGAAAAACGGTGGATTCGATACTTTTGCATTAAGTATTTATATCAATATATACAATGTTTGTCAAATAAATATCTCATAAACTATTGACAAACATTTTACAAATAGCTATAACAATAAACATACATTAGACAAACATTATTCATTAAAAAATGACTCACTTTCATATTTAAACAGAGGAGCTACAAATGACACTCACCAACCAACACTCAATCCAGCAAACAGGAAGGAGAGACAATGAGGGCGCTGAAAAACTTTTAACTCACTGTTCGCGCTGCGGGGGTTTCTTGGTGAGTAGTTTTTGTATCTCACCCGATCAGGGAACCTCTGAATTTCAGATTCCCGTGTGGAAATGTTTGCAATGCGGAGATCTGTTCGATGCCACAATCCTAAAGAACCGACATCTTGTTCACCATCAATCCAACAACTAACCGGAGGGCAAATATCATGAATGCACCACGGATTTCCTCAATCATTCAATCGTATCAGGGAGGTTCTTCAATGAAGATCCTTTATCGGACTATCTGTGGCACCGTGCTCACCAACCTTCTCCTCATCACGGCCCCTGCCCTGAGCGCAAGCCCAGAAAACATGGTGCTCGTACCCCGGGGAGAGTTTGTTATGGGGAGCAACGACCATCAAGATGAGAAACCTCATAATGTGGTCCTCGATGCCTATTACATCGACACCTACGAGGTGTCCAATAAAGAATATAAGGAATTCATGAAGACCACAGGGCATCCGGCTCCTGCCTACTGGGATGATCCTCGATTAAATAAGCCGGAGCAACCGGTCGTGGGCGTCAACTGGTATGACGGCAGCGCCTTTTGCGAATGGAAGGGGAAACGGTTACCAACAGAAGCGGAATGGGAGCGAGCAGCGAAAGGTCCTGACGGGCATGCCCACTACCCCTGGGGTCACCAACTTGATCATTCTAAGGCAAACTATGGCCAGACGGTTGGGCAAACCACTCCTGTGGATTCCTACCCAGAAGGTAAGAGCGGGTACGGAGCCTACAACATGGCCGGGAATGTCTTTGAATGGGTCTCAGATTGGTATGACCCCGGGTATTTCAATGTAAGTCCCGCCATGAATCCTCAGGGTCCGGCCACGGGGCTCAATTTTGCGAATCAGGGACAGGTCAAAACATTAAAAGGTGGATCCTGGCTGGCCCCGGCAAGTTCACTTCACACAAGCCATCGTTTCTGGAATCAGCCGGAAAACAATTCTTATGGCGTCGGCTTAGGTTTTCGCTGTGCCCAGTCTGCCTCTCCATCAGGCCTTCAAGTGGTTCAATATGATTTCATGCTCTCACTGATCAGCATGGGTCAGGAAAAATGGGAAGAGGCTTTACAGTCTATTGAAAAAGCCCTCAAGGCAGATCCGGAAAATGTGGAATATCTGCAGACTCAAACTTTGATCAAGGATCAAATCAATAAAGCGAAAAAGTAAGCCAGGTAAGTCTGGATGGACATAATCTGAACATTTCACCTTAAACCGAACGGGAAGAACGCTATGATAAACAGACAACCAGGAGAAGTCACAAAAGAACGCTTGCCCAGACCACAAGGACGCCTGCCTGTAGCAGGCGTCCTCCTGGGTGGGCTCCTGTTAACGCTGAATCCATCGTCACCCTTAGCCCAGGGCACCGCTGGAGTGCCCGAAAGAATGGCCTATGTGCCCTTCGGTCCAGCCATCATGGGAATCGATAAAGACCCGGCAGATGCCGGCTCCGTGCGTGAATCCGCCACGCTGTATCAAAGACGAATGAGCATGCCATGGTCCAAACAGGCCTTTCATGATGAGGGACCGGCCCACTGGGTGGTTCTTGATGGGTTTTTCATTGATAAATTTGAGGTATCCAACAGCGATTTTGCAAAATTCATGAAGGAAAAAGGGCATCCTGGACCCGCCTATTGGGACGACCCTCGATTGAATAAACCCGACCAGCCGGTGGTTGGTGTGAATTGGTTTGACGCCAAGGCCTATTGCAAATACAAAGGCAAGAGACTCCCGACCGAGGCCGAATGGGAACGGGCCGCTCGAGGCCCGGAGGGATTTCAATATCCCTGGGGCAATGAGTTTGATCCAGCAAAAGCCAACTATGGCAAAAATCATGAAGCCACCCTCCCAGTGGACTCCATGCCTGAAGCAGCCAGCCCCTATGGACTTCACCACATGGCCGGCAACGTCTTTGAATGGGTGGAAGACTGGTATGATCCGGACTTTTATAAAAAGACCCCGCATCCCGTGAACACCCAGGGCCCGCTTAAACCCATTTGGATCGGAGGAACCGGCACATATGTGGATCGCCTAACCGTCGGAGCCAAGCGGGTCGTTCGGGGTGGATCATGGATTGCCGCAGAATCCAGTATTACCACAACCCATCGATTCTGGAATCATCCTGCTAACAACAGCTATGGGGTGGGTCTTGGGTTCCGATGCGCTCAGACCGCCTCCCATGCAGTGAATGACAAGGTACGAACGGCCACTATTAACGCCATGAGGAGTATGGGGCAAGAAAAATGGCAGGAGGCCAAGAAGTATCTGGATACTGCCCTTGGCCTTGACCCTCATAATACAGAACTTCAACAGATGCAGGAAATAGTCCAAGGGAAAATTTAGTAGGAACATGTCCATGAGTATCAATCAACGAAAGACGAGAGTAGGAATAGATATGCGAGTGGCCTCCTCCTATCTGATCAGTATTCTCTTCCTCACCTTCCTTCCATTGATGCTTGGTGGGACTCCGGTCTACGGGGTTCCAACCGTGATGACAGAGGAGAAGGAAGGGGCCCGCGACCTCATTTACCAATCCGCCCAGGCCACCGACCAAGCCTGGGAGGAGTTTCATGCTGCTGCCATCGGCGGAACTCTGGCTTCACCAGCCATTCAGTCCAGCATTGAACGACAGTTACACGAAGCTCGCGCGTTGTTGATGGAGGCCAGAAAAGCTGAGCGGGACAACCGGTTTGATTCAGTAAAAGCTCTCACGCAAAAGATACAGCAAATCACTCAGAACATTGTGCAGGCCAGTCGGGAGAAGAAACCATGAAGATGTGGTATATCATCCTAATCGCACTCACACTGACAGGCACTCCACGGGATGCCACCGCAGTGGAAGGGCCCATCATTGAAAAGGACCCGGTAGAAATGATCACCATTCCGGCCGGTCCATTCATTCGAGGGAGCGCCCCCGGAGAGGGTCGCCTCGATGAACAACCTCGCCGCAAGATTTATCTCAATGCCTTTGCCATCGACAAGTATGAAGTGAGCAATAGGCATTATATGAAATTCCTGGAGGAAACATTACATAAGCCCCCCCTGAATGTGTTCGCCGAGCGCCCGTTCAATCAAGAGGAGGGGATTGCCAACCTGCCGGTTGTTCAGGTCACCTGGCATGATGCCGTCGATTATTGCTTCTGGGCCGGCAAACGTCTCCCCACCGAGGCTGAATGGGAGAAAGCCGCTCGCGGAAACGATGGCCGTCTCTACCCCTGGGGGAGCGAGACTCCCACTCCCCAGAAAGCCAACTATGAAAGAGACTGGGAAAAGCAAAAGACCTTTGTGGAGGTGACGGCTCTTCCCGAGGGCCAATCACCTTACGGACTCCGAAACCTGGCCGGCAATGTCCGTGAGTGGGTTCAGGACTGGTACGACTCCGATTACTATTCCAGTGCTCCAGACAAAAATCCCATGGGCCCCGAGGCCGGGATTCTCAAAGTGCTCCGTGGAGGTTCATGGAAAAGTTTTGATACCGATTTGAGAGCGCCCTCCAGAGGCAAGGGTGGATTTGCTTTAAAAACTCATGGCATTGGGTTTCGGTGTGCGCGGGACATCGGCCCAAGTCAAACCGCGTCACCAAGCAATGCCCAGTAGGGGACCATGAAGGTGTCATGATGAAAACGCTACAAACCCTCTGTGTTACTTCAGCGGTGATTCTGTTTGGCTTTACCATGCCAGCAATCGCCGAGAGTGAAGAAGGCAGCCGTTCAACAAAGGGAATCAGACCGGAAATCGTGGCCGATTTCATTTATGCGGTGATTGAATCAGATCGTACCTTGTATACTACGCATATCGTGGACCGCATGCAGGAAACCGGGACCGTTGTCGCCTCGGAAGCCTGGGAGTCCAGGAACGCTCTACCCCTTCCGGCTCAGATGTTGCAGTTATCAGGATCAGCAGTGAAGAAAAAAGGTATCGGCCTTGAGTATCGTCTGGCAAGCCTTCTTCCCATTTACCAAAAAAACGGTCCGGCCACGGACTTCGAAGCAGCTGGTCTGGCGGCTGTAGAACGTGAACCTTCTCAACCATACACAGGCTACATCACCAAGGGGGAACAGACATATTTCCAGGCCATTTATGCAGACCGGGCAATTTCCAAGGCCTGCGTCAATTGTCATAATACGCATCTGCTCAGTCCCAAGCGCGATCGCAAGCTCGGTGATGTCATGGGCGGAATCATCATCTCCTTCCCAGTGAACTAAGTAAGCCAGGGTAGAACAAGAATCGCTCGATGCGATAGCAACAGGCAGACGAACCATGTTGAATGTGAGGACAGAGACCTTCCCTACCAGAAGAGGAACAATGCTCGCACTCTTCGTCTGCACTTTCTGGTGGATCTCGCTTCCCGTGGATTCCGGATTTGCCTATGAGGAAGTCTCAAATTTTACGGGTGGGCACCTTAAAGGGACCGTTTCCATCAAGGGAACGCTCGTTTCCCCAAGACGGTTCAATCTCGTTCTCTATGCCGACCCCTATTATTGTGGACGCATTTCTGATGGGAAAGGGTGGCGTATTTCGCCTATCACTCGATTGGGACCAGACCATACTCTCCCGGGCGCCGTTGTCTACCTGGAGAACGTTCCATGGGGAAAACCCGCTCCCTCGACACCGGGCATTATTCAAACCAAAGACTGCATGTTTCTTCCGTATGTCAGCACCGCACAAACCGGTCAGAAATTTCATTTTCAAAATTGGGATCCCGTTGAACACAAGCTCGAAATTTTCCTGACCTCTGACACGGGCGGACTTCATTTGTTCGGAAAGAATCTTCCACCGCATCCCGATAATCGTAAGAGTGATTTTCTTTCAGAAGGCACCACCCCCACACATCGAGCCGGATCGGAAGTCACTTATGCGGTGGATGAGACGGGGGTTGTCCTCTTACGCTGTAGCTACCATGAATATATGGAAGCTTGGAGTGTCATCCTTCCACACCCCTATGTCACTATGGCCGGAAAACGAGGTGAATTTTCCATCACCGACATTCCGCCTGCGACCTACAATCTCGTCATCTGGCACCCGATGGGTCAGACCACCACGACCATTCGCATCCTTCCCGAGCGCACCCTCAACGTTGACGTGGATGTTTTCTCAACCTCCGCAACTGTCTACCCTGAAGATACCCATAAGCCCGATCCTTTTGGCATCGATCTGGTAGGGGATGCCCATATTGTTCCTTCGGTGGAACTGCAAGAATGGGACGCCCCCTCGAAAGTCGGAAGATAGGAGACTGGACATGAAGATTGTCATTGCCGGTGGAACAGGATTTATTGGACGAGAGGTTTGCAGGGTATTGATTGATGAAGGGCATTCCGTAATCATTCTTACCCGCCATGCAGGGAACTACAGTGCATCTGCCGCCCCACATAGTCATTTCGTCCAGTGGGACGGCGTAACTCAGGGACCATGGGTGCAGGAATGCAACGACCCGGATGTCGTCATCAATTTATCCGGTGCACCGATTGCGGATTCCCGCTGGACGGACAAACGAAAACAAGAGCTTATTGACAGCCGGGTGCAGCCGACTCAAGCCTTGCTTCAGGCCATCCCAAACTGGAACAACAAACCCCACACATTTATTTCCGCTTCAGGAGTCGGCTTCTATGGACCCAGGGGCGAAGAAGAGCTGAATGAATCTTCCACTCCCGGCAAAGGCTTTCTTTCGGATCTTTGTCAGGTTTGGGAAAATACGGCCTTGGAAGCCGAAGCCTTGGGTCTTCGAGTTATTCCAATCCGATTCGGAATGGTCCTAGGACCCGACGGCGGAGCCCTATCAAAAATGTCTTTGCCCTTTCGCTTGTTTCTGGGCGGTCCCGTTTTACCCGGAACGCAATATGTTCCGTGGATCCACCGGAATGATCTTGCCCGTCTCATTCTTTTTGTGATCACCCGCTCTACGCTGATCGGATCGGTCAATGGAGTCGCCCCCGAAACAGTCACCATGCGCGACTTTTGTACGACATTGGGGCAATCCATGAACCGTCCATCCTGGTTCCCGGTTCCAGAACTTGTGTTGAAGATCGCTCTGGGAGAGCTCTCCACGATGCTGACAACCGGCCAACGCGTTCACCCACAAAAAGCCCTGAAGAGTGGATTTTCCTATTCCTATCCCACCCTCCAGGGAGCGCTACAATCAATATTTGGCAAACCATCATCCCAAGCAACATAGCCGGACCATGACCATTTAAGCTAAGGAGCGAACCCATGAACATCTCAGATAAAAAACAATCACTTTGGTTACTCTTTATCATGCTGTGTATTCCAGTTTTGACTGTCGGATTGGTTATTATTTTCGGGGGATCCTCCGTCTTGGGAGCGCCTCTCTTATTAGAGAAAGGCAGCCTCATCCCCTCTGTGACCGTCATCGGAAAAGATGGAGAGGCCCTTTCCCTCGATACTCTCAAGGGAAAGGTGACGTTAATCAGTATTGTGCCGCAGTTGAATACGCCCGTGTGCGATGAACAGACTCACCGGTTCAGTGAACACAATGGAGGCTTGGATCACTTGATGTCATTTGTCACCCTGAGTACGAATACCTATAAGGATCAACAGGAATTTTCTGATAAGGCGGATATTCATAATATGACATTTTTATCGGACGCTCCTGATTATCACTTCGGCACACATACAGGCCTTCTTCTAAAAGATCTGCGCATTCTTCATCGCGCGGTGTTCGTGCTGGATACCAAGGGGATAATTCGATATGTGGAAATGGTACCCATGGGACAGCTGCCGGATTTTGACCAGGCCTTGCAGGTGTCCCGAAGCCTGCTCGCTAATGTCTCTTAAGAGGTGACGCGATGACTGAACACATTCTCATTTTTTTCAATTTGTTGGCCAGCGCCGTGTTGGTCGGGAAAATTGTCTTTCTTTCCTTCGTCACAGCACCCGTGCTATCCCGGACGCTGGATGCCGATGCTTTTGCACGAGTCGTGCGAAGTCTGTTTCCTCCCTACTACGGATTGGGGATGCTCAGTGCCGCCGTTGGATGGTTCACCAGCCTCGCCCTGGGTTTTTTCCATGGATTCGGACCCGTGGTACTTGTACCCGCTACGTTGTGGTTGGGAATACTGGCGATCGAGCAGTATTGCCGAACTCCTCTGATTGCCCAGATTAATGAACTCAGCGATCAGCTTAAAGCCAAACAACTCAAAGGGATTTCCACTCCCCACCTTCTAAGACAAAGAGATGGCCTCCATCGGCGTTCCGTGCAGTTAAATTCTATAGTCCTGCTCATGGGTGTGTGTGTCCTCGGTTTTTCCGGTCTGTCATCTACACTGCCATAAAGGAGATTTCTATGCTAATACGCTTACCCTTCAAGACCTATACAAATCGATGTCTCAAAATTTTAGGAGCCGTGGTCCTTTCAACGATGGTATGCACGCCATGGGCCTTGGGTGAGGATGTCCCCTCTATTGATTCAGCGGCTCCCACGAATCCTCATGCCAGTCATCCAGGCCCCAATACCCCCCCTCCCTCGGGGATTGTGGGACTTGCCTTGCAGATTACAGCCGGGCGAATTGGCGAACCTGCTCGTTTGATCATTCGCGCCGTGCATCCATCCGGACCCGCCGCACGCGCCGGACTGAATCATGGGGAGGAAATTCTGACCGTGAATGGGGTGGCAGTGGCCGGGAAAACCTATCAGGAAGCGGTTGGCCTCATTCGTGGAGAAGTGGGAACCAGTGTCAGGCTAGGACTCACAGGTCCCCAAGGTGAACGCACCGTCAGTCTGATTCGAATTAGCGAATCCGTCTTAATGGAGCAAACGCCTCAATCCATGTAAGCAAGAGAAATTGCATGCAGCATGGGTACCTAGCTTAAAAGTATTATATGCGGAATCAATTGAATTTTTTTTCATGAGTCACATGACCCACCATAGCATAGTTTCCTTACAACAGATTTTTTACAGAGGATTTACGTTAGAGGAGTCACCCTCACCTCGACCTGGATACGGATTTTGGCACAACCCAATCTGTTCTCATCGTGGATCATGTTAAAGAACATTCACAGACAAGAAACGCGTACTAAAATTTTCTCATTATTCGGAATACTCTGCGTGCACCGATGAACGAACAATTAAAAGAACCGATATTGCCATGACCACACGACTCATCACCATCGATGACGCACAAGCCCGGAACGCGTCTCGCAAAGAAGAACTCACAGCGACCCACCTGCGGGATCTTAAACCACGACTGGGCATCAGCCAATGTCTGCTCGGCGACACGGTTCGATATGATGGCGGACACAAACGGGATGTCTTCCTCACAGACGTGCTGGCCCCGTTTGTCGAATGGCTTCCGGTCTGTCCAGAAGTGGAAGCGGGACTGGGCACGCCGCGAGAGGCCATGCATTTGGCCGGCGATCCCGATGCGCCACAACTGCTGACCATCCACACCCACATTGATCACACCACAGCACTACGGGCCTTTAGCCAGCACCGGGTTCAAGAATTACAAGTGTCTGATTTGGATGGGTATATTTTCAAAAAAAGCTCTCCAAGCTGCGGGGTGTATCGGGTCAAAGTCTATACAGAGAAGGGGCAACCCTCCAAGCAGGGTACCGGCATTTTTTCATCCGCCTTTCAACAAGCGTTTCCTCTGATCCCGGTAGAAGAAGAAGGACGATTGAGCGACGCACCGATTCGGGAAAATTTCATCGAGCGCATTTTTTGTTATCGCAGGTGGAAAACTCTGTTTGAACACCATCGGATCAGCCGTGGGGCCATTGTCCAATTTCATACGCGCCACAAATATTTATTGCTTACCCACAGCCAGTCGCATTACCACGAACTTGGACGACTCATTGCGAAGGCAGGCCAATACACACCTGGCGACCTCGCCAGTCGCTATGGTCCGCTATTTATGGACGCGCTGAAAATCAAGGCCACCGTGCGAAAGCATGTTAATGTCCTTCAACATCTGGCCGGCCACTTTAAAAACCAACTCAGCCCGGTTGAACGGGCTGAGTTGAAGGAAACCATTCAGGATTATCACCAGCATCTCACACCCCTGGCCGTTCCCCTGACGCTCATCAAACATTATGTGCGCATTCTGGCTGTTCCCTATTTAGTTGATCAGGTATATCTCAATCCACATCCTAAAGAGCTGATGTTGCGTAATCATGTCTAACATTTCAAACGATTCCCGGAAATATCGGATTAAATCTGTGGCCAGTATCACAGGACTCAGCGCCCACGTGATCCGGAAATGGGAAGAACGCTATAAGGTGATTCATCCTCACCAAGCTCCTAAGGGCTATCGACTCTTTACCGAAGACGACATTCAATTGCTCCTATACCTGAAATCACAATTGGATCATGGTGAATCCATTGGCCAATTAGCTCCCAAGCCGGTGAACACGAGCTCCGACAATCGATGAATCATGTTCCTCTCAATCTCTCTGCAATTGCCCCGTTCAATTGGGAGGACACCCAGGACATGATTCGGCTGGCCCGGCAACAGGACGTAGGGGCCATTATCGCCAAGCTTGAAAAATGGATCCAACTGATGGGCTTAGAGGAAGCCCTGGAGGATATCATATTTCCGCTCTTGCGCTTGATTGGCGAACTATGGCATCAAGCAGGGATGAGTCTGAGAGCGGTACTTCTCCAAAGAGTCGGATGGCAGAGCATCTACCTCGGGCCCAATGTCTCATTTGAGATGATGAAATTGGCTTTGCGCCGAAAACATGCCCAGCTGGTTCTCCTAGCCTGCAATCTTGACCCAGGAGAGAAAATCCTACGATCCCAGCTTCGGAACGCCACTCGACAACTTCAGCCATCGTGTACGGCGATGGCGGGGGAACCGGGGTTCAAGCCAATCCGTCTCACTCACAACATTGTATGTTTCACCCAAGTCTAGGATGTCAAAATTTTTGCAACAACGAACTGGCGTGGCTGAAAGCGCCAGGGCTTTACACCCATCATCATTCATTTCCTGGCAACCATAGGGAGTCCACAACATGTCAGAACTCAAAAAAGCCATCCTTCTTGTCGGACACGGGGGCATTCCCAAAGGCTATCCGTCTGATCTCATCACCAAACTTAAACGCCTTGAAGCTCAGCGAAGAGCAACCGGTAGTCCCATGTCGCCCGAAGAATTAGAATTGGACACCAAAGTTCGCACTTGGCCCAGGACCCCTGAGACAGACCCTTATCAAGCCGGCCTCGAAGCCCTTGGAGCTGCCATGAAGCCACTCTTGAACGGATCGTTGTTTGGCCTGGCGTATAACGAGTTCTGCGGACCGACACTCACCGAAGCGGTTGAGGCCCTCATTCGCCAAGGCGCACAGACCATTACCGTAGTCTCGACGATGTTTACTCCTGGAGGATCGCATTCCGAAAATGAAATCCCGGAAGAACTGGAAGAACTTCGCAAGAAACACCCGAAGGTCAAACTCACCTATGCCTGGCCGTATAACCTGGAGAAGGTCTCAAAAATGCTGATGGAACACATCCATCAATTTTGATAGACTTTAGATTTTCTCCCTCTTTTCCAAGCGCACAGAGAGGTCAGCAAAAAACATATGGCGGCCAAAGGACAAAACACGGTCACCACAAAGCAACAGCCACGGTCGAACCTTTCAAAACTGGATACGATCCATCATGTGGCGATTCCAGTCCCGGACGTGGCCAAAGCGGTCGAATGGTATACCTCCCGTTTTAACTGTAACGTGGATTATATCGATGAATCCTGGGCACTTCTGGCCTTTGCCAATACCAAGCTTGCCCTTGTCCTTCCTCAGGAGCATCCTGCTCATTTTGCTCTCATTCGTCCAGATGCCAACAAATTTGGAGATCTCGTGAAACACCGGGACGGACTCAATTCGGTCTACATTACCGATGCCTTCGGCAATTCGATTGAGGTATTAGAAGAGTCATAAATTGCAGGACTTTCGAACAGGCCTACCCTTTTTCTTCTTCAACCGACTCAACCATTTTTCTCCTTTGAATGCTGATATGCTCATTATTGGAGCAGGACTTCGCGGACTTTCCTGTGCAAAAACCTGAGCAGATTAAGGAATCGCTCTTTTACTTTTGGAGGTATCCGAAGCCATAGGATGGGAGACTCACACCAATCACATTGCTGTCATTCTTCTAGACCACGGTTTCCAAGTCTTTTCCACTGCCTATCCTGAAGCCGGACGTATGCTGGACTACTCTGTCCCAGAGCTCCATCATTGTTCCCCGGTGCGGAAATTCAGTATTTTGGAAAATGGCATCGAATGCCGGATCTTTTCCGGCATCCCCTTCAGAGCCCTCTAGGGCTCTTCAATCCTCTCGGAACGCTTTCAGACAAAATCCGGGGCAAAATTTCCCTATCGGGCACGTACGGGAACCTTGAATGATCTGTTTCAGAGGCCCGCCCCCCCACCTTCCAACGCCTCAATAAAATTCTGAATATCCTCCAACATGATCGAACAATTTTTTTAAACCATTCCTAAGCGGCGTTTTTTGGGATCCGAGCGCACAGACTTCCAGTCGTACGGCAACACTTCTTTTGTCAGGACGCATTCGGACTCAGACGAGGGTTAAATCCATGCAGAAGACATCAGCCAATTGGGAATCCCAGGATCCACCCTGCTCTCGCCATTGTCGTGACTATCGACCGACCGGGTGCAACCAAACTTGTTCCCCGCCTCAATCCAGCACCCCTATCGCCGTGTGACCTGTCTTTACTATGCTGCCTTTGAGCCACCTATTTGAGGGCCACTTCTGGTATTGAACGGAGAGGAGGACGGTCCAGTCAATTATCTGTGTATCCTTACCCAAATAACCTCAACCTCTTTCAGGACCAACAAATCATTAATGGGTCTGTTGAAAAAAGCCGCCAGCGGCGTTCTCGCCATTTTTCCGTGCTCACGTACTAAGCGTACGCTCCGTGCGTAAAAACGGCTGCGGCCTTGC
>JAGQKG010000055.1 GCA_020430245.1 Nitrospira sp. | reverse complement strand
CGAATGTGAGTGACGCTGATCTTCTCCAGGTCAGACTCATGCGGGCGAATCTTGAGCGGGCGCATCTAGCCAAAACGGATTTAACAGGGGCAGATCTGACGGAAGCGAATCTGACGGAAGCGAATCTTCACTTGGCCAATTTGCAGGGTGTAAAACTCATTGAGGCCAATTTGGAGGGATGTAAACTTCGAGAGGCAAATCTTTGCCAGGCGGATTTTGCTCGCGCTAATCTTAGTCGTGCTGATTTGGCGCAGGCCAACCTCAAACAAGCGAATCTAGTGGGTGCGAATGTTGAGCAGGCTTCGCTGATCCAAGTGAATTTGCGGGAGGCTAATCTTCAGGCTCTTTACAATATGACTCTTCTTCAA
Organism: Nitrospira sp.; assembly: GCA_020430245.1. GTDB lineage: Bacteria > Nitrospirota > Nitrospiria > Nitrospirales > UBA8639 > Nitrospira_E. Next base: position 21,668 of record JAGQKG010000055.1, on the reverse strand, counting down.
TTGTCAAAAGCTAGATCGTTGGGACAGGCTCGACTCGACCCCTCAATCTATGAACAGCTGGCAAGGGAGTATCCTCATGTATGTGGGGAGGATTAAGTAAGAAAAATAGGGAGGTATCAAGAAATCTTCACCCGGGACGGATAATTCCTGATGGGGATCAGATTAGGAGTATTCCAATATTGGAAACCCGATTTTTGATCCTAATCTGAGAGAGAAAGCTAGGTGCTTTCTCTAGTGTAAAAAACGAAAGTGGATAGCTGCTCAAATGCCCTGTCGCGACCTGTTGGCTACCGGAAATTTAAGGAGTGTAGGCTACAGCTAAGCGTCTTCTTACGTGCGAATGCCGCTGACTATCTGTAGAACCATAGCTGTGAGGAACATGAGACTGATCCCGGTGAAGACCCCATAGGCCGATTGGATCCGTCGGGTGGCGGTATAGAAAATCGTGGTTAAGGAAAAAATTACGTATAACAGTGAGCCTGCGGCTAACGCAAAAAACATGATAGTAAAGTAATGAGACACCGCGAATCCGCTGATTAAAGTCCCCAGACAAGTTGGCAGACCTGCCAGCAATCCCATCAAAATGATATCTTTGAGACTCGGTCTTGATTTTCCGGCCGAGCCGATGATGGCAAACCCTTCCGTTCCATTGTGTAAAGCGAACCCCATAATAAGGACCCCACTTAAGACCCATTCGCCCTGCATATAGGCGGCGCCGATCGCCAGACCTTCGCCCAAATTATGGAGCCCCATTCCTAGGGCAATCATGTAGGGGAGGAATAGCCTGGATGGCTCGGTCCGGTTCCGACCCTGCTGGCGTTGCTCAATGAGTACCAGTCCCACAAACCCGATCAATAAGCTTCCCAGAAAAGCGACCCACGAAAGCACATCTGTCGCGCCGGTGAATTCTACGGCTTCGTGCATGAGGTCAAAAAAGAGATAGACCAGTACACCGGTGGCAATTCCAGTTAAATAGCCCTCCCAAGCCCTGCTCATGGCCTTTGCAACTATCAAGGCCAAAACGATGCCAAGATATATGGGGAAAACTCCAGCAATCGCGCCAAGCCCAATCAATGGTCCAATTGTTTCCATAATTCAAACTTATCAAATGTTAGAGTTTATTAGCAATCAACTATGAAACTTGGTTTCATTTTCAAATAATAAAGAAATAGGACCCCGCATCAGGGAATCTCTGATGTATGAATTATCTCAAATAGTGCTCGTGGTTGAGCGAGCGGTTCCCATTTCAGGATGGTTATTGAGTCATCGATATAGACAGGATGTCTCATGCCATTGAGCACACAGGTTATACCGGGGATACTGGCAACCGCCCATATGGCTTTACGGGCAAAGGGTTCTTCCCTTTTGGATTCTGGGATTAGAGAGTCAATGAGCTTACGGATTTCAGCGATTTTTTTTGCACTTTTTTGTGCGGCCTCCATGCGCATGACCTTGAGGAGGGAAACGAGTTCGGGGACATAGCGATCGCGCCACGATTCCCATATTTGTTCCTCTTCCTGTTTGCCGGCGAAATGTCGGGTAAGCAGTTGGAAGACCTGATTGGCATGTGGGGCAATTGTTTGTGATTCAATTTGGTCCCAGTGCTCAAGGTTTTGGATAGACGGACGAATTCGTTTTAATTCTTCGGCCCAGTTGAAATAGTCCAGGGGAGCAGCTCCTTTTTCCGATTTGGGGACCTGGGGCGCTAATACCTGCTTGTAGTCGTACTCTAGCGCGGCGACTTTTGGTTGTTGTGCATCAAAGTTTGTATTGGAAATTTCAACCTGGGGGTCTGCGAGTCGGATCATGCCTCCGCTTTTTCCAGGAATAGCATTCAGGGGCCGGTTCACCAAGACAGCAATATTGGCTTCCTGGGAGAATGCCAAGACCGATTGCGACTGTTCGTGGCCGGTATTGGGTGTGAGCAGAGCTCCCGATTCAAACAGGTTCATCGGGAGTTGCAGTATACGAAAATGATGGTGAGGAATGCTGGCATCCTTTGCAGCGGCTTCAGCGGCCTTGAGCATGCGAGAGAGTGAGGTGGCCTCGGGATTGTCGGGTTTAGCCGTGCAGGTATTGGAAGAGACTCCATAGTATTGTATCCGGCCGTTGGCGATTTGTGTCTCCAGATAAGTAAAAGCCTGTTGTAGGCGCCGATAAAACTCCTGTCGGAGATCTTCAAGTCTGATGGGATTAATCGACAAGTTCCGATTCTTGGCATCGGACAGAAAATATTCTGGATTGTGCAGGAGGCAGATATCCAGGGTTTCCAGTCCCAGGCGGTCAAGGGACAGAATGAGTTGTTCTTCTAGAAAGGAAGGATGGAGGCAATGCCAGATGCCCTCGCCATATTTGACCATCTCGGGAAACGGTTTGCCGGCTTGTTCCCTGGCCTCAGCGCGCGAAAGATTATTTCCCTGCACATAGCCGATTTTTGAAACCACGATGACTTCATCACGAGAGACAACCTCTTGAGCGATGAGATCCTTGAGCACAACACCCACCAAGCGTTCGCTCCCACCGTCGGCATAATTGGTGGACGTATCGATAAGGTTGCACCCACTTTGCAAAGACTTTTCCAGAGCCCTTCGGTGGTCTTCCACTCCAAGGTCGATCCGGTAACCACCAAAGCCTATGCGAGAAGTCGTCAATCCGGTTGAACCCAAAGACGTATATCCCTGAGAGGAAGGGTGCGAATCCTGGGGGCTGGCAAGGATTCTGGCCACGTATTGCCCAGTCCCTTGAGGAGTGGCATGTCCGGAAAGACCCTGGCTGATCAGTGCTTGCAGGGGTGATTCTGAGGGGATGGTTCCCTGAGGATGGGTCAATACGTCAATGACCTCTTGAGGATCAGTAATTGGATCCTGGCAGGCAAAGTTCTTACAGACATAGAGCGCGGCTTTCCCATTGACCAGGGTTTTCCCAGTTAGCAGGGGATGAGGGGTGGTTTCCGTCTCCGGATTTTGCCGATGGGCCAAAATACGATATGGGACAAAACAGGCATTGACCGCCGTGCGGAGTTGCCCGTATCCCTTGTCTGCGGGAGTTCCCACTAAAGCCAATTCCACCGGACCCCGCAATAAAAGATCTACGACCATGAGACTTTTGGGAAACCCTCTGGGCACTTGCCCGATTTGTTGTCCATAGGCACGAATGGCATTGGTCGCGGCTTTCCGAAAGTCTTCGCGATCACCGTGAAATGATAAGCGGGACAAAGCCGATGCGGCCACCGCATTGCCACTGGGTATCGCACCATCGGCACCTTCTCGGCCTCGGATAATTAAGGCCTCATGATCGGTGGCTGTAGTAAAGAAACCTCCATGATCTCGATCTTCAAAGTCTTCAAGGAGGCGTTCGGCTAATGAGACCCCCTCATGGAGATACCGTTCATGCCCTGTGGCTTCATAGACATCGATCATCGCCTCGGCCGCATAAGCATAATCTTCCAAGCAGGCATTGAGATGAGCATGTCCTGCCCGATAGGTGCGCCAAAGCCGGCTTTCAGGCCGGGAAAGCGTGGTCAGTAAGAAATCGGCGGCCCGGATGGCACCGTCCAGATACGGTTGGTGGTTGAGAACTCGACCCGCTTCCGCCATCGTTCCGATCATCATGCCATTCCAGGCGGTAATGATTTTATCATCGAGTCCCGGAGGTACACGTTTCAGGCGAGACTGATACACGGTGGATTTGGCACGCATGATTGTCTCGCGTAAGTCTTTGGGGGAACAGCCTAATTCCTCTGCTACGGTTTCTAGAGATTTTTTTGTGCGAGGGATGTTTGTGTGCTCCCAATTGCCTTCATCCGTAATGTCAAAATAGGCGCAGAAGCGGGTAGCGTCTTGTTCGTTTGGCAGGATTTCACGTATCTGTTCCGGCATCCACACGAAAAACTTGCCTTCTATCCCTTCGCTGTCTGCATCAGTAGCTGAATAAAAACCGCCTTCCGGTGCAGTCATTTCTCGCAAAATGTAATCTAAGGTCTCTGTGGCGACCTGGCGGTATCGATCCTCACCTGTGACTTGAAAGGCTTCAACGTATGTCCGTGCAAGGAGGGCGTTGTCATACAACATTTTTTCAAAGTGCGGGGCCAACCACTCGTCATCGGTGGAATAGCGAGCAAATCCTCCACCGATATGATCATACAGTCCACCGTCGGCCATCCCATTCAGGGTTTTGGTGACCATGGCGAGTATTTTTTTCTCTCGACTCCAGTGATATTGACGCAGGAGAAAGGAGAGGCCGGTGGCAGGTGGAAATTTGGGTGCACGTCCAAATCCCCCGTAACGTGCGTCGAAATCACGGGCATATTGCTTGACGGCATCTTCAATCTCGGCTGCACCAACGGCAAGAGGAGATAAGGGGTGTAGGGCGTTTCGCAGGCGTGCGGTGAATCGACGGGCTTGTTGGGCGATGTTGGTTTGATCTTTCCTCCACCCCTCTCCAATGTTTGTCAAAATTGATCCGAATCCCGGACGACCGTAGCGGTCAGTGGGAGGGAAATAGGTTCCCGCAAAAATTGGTTCCTGATCGGGAGTGAGGAAGACCGTCATGGGCCATCCGCCGTGCCCCTGGTTCATCGCAGTCGTGGCCTGCATATAGATTTCATCTAAATCCGGCCGTTCTTCCCTATCCACTTTAATGTTTACGAAATACCGGTTCATCAGATCCGCGATGGCCTGATTTTCAAATGATTCCCGTTCCATGACGTGGCACCAATGGCAGGCTGAATAGCCTATGGAGAGCAAGATAGGCTTATTTTCTTTTTTTGCCAGAGTCAGTGCCTCCTCTCCCCAGGGGAACCAATCTACCGGGTTGTAGGCATGTTGAAGGAGGTAAGGGCTGGTTTCGTGCCTCAGCCGATTGGGTTGGCGCTCTGTTGTGGATTCAGACATAAAGACTTTTCACTCAACGTGATCAGGATAATAAATGATAGAGGCGTTGTCATCTGGCATCATTGATACAATACGTGTTGGGAAAAAGAGGAGCTATGGTTGCTGTTCTCCGAGGCTTCGTTCATACAGCAAGACCTTCCATCCATCTTCCTCCGATATGAAACCTTTGGGCTGGACAACTGGAAGCATTCCTGTGCCAGGGACCCGGCCGGTCTGTCCCATGCTTCCGTTTTTGAGGACCCACATCATTTCACCCGGTGTTCGATAGGTGTTAAACTTCGGGTTGGTAAAATTTCTCGGTTGAATGGGAAGGTTTTTTGCGGCCGGCCCATTTCCTTTTCCTTCGGCCCCATGACAACTAATACAGCCTCCACGTCCCAAAAAGATTTCTCTTCCTTCGTCAAGGATTTCGGTAGTGGGCTCAATAGGAGGTATTGCCGATTTGGCTTTGGCGATCTCATTCGAGGGGACTCGGGAAATTTTGATGTTGAATTCACCACCTGCGCTGCCATAGCCGGCAGGGTTGACTGACCAGGCTGGTGGCGGAAGGATGATGGAGACAATAAAGCTACTTCCCAAAGCAACAAGGTAATGATTCATGAAACCCTCCTTCAATAAAATTTGAGAAAGGTAGAAAGAAGCATAATTTTGGGGAGATAACTTGTGTTCCTTACATTTTATGACCTTCTAGGACTGTGCGCACAAAGGTAATCAGGATACCAATCATCAAGCCGGGGGGCAATCTCAGCTTTTGTAACTGTTTCCAATCGGTAGTCTCCCTTTTCATGTCATGATAAACCTCCTGGTATAGTGTGGAGTTGTGTTACAATTGGCCACAAATTTTCCCTGAGCATTGGATTATGGCGTTAAATGAACACAATCGGCGAAAATTTGTGGCTGGCATGAGCCGGCGGATTGCTAAGCTGCGCGATCAATCGGAACAAAGCTTGGATTTTGCTATTGAAACGATGTTTCAGGACCGGACAGAGGCCTATTTGCATGTTGAGCAGGGGTTGATCGAGGTTGATCGGATGTTGGGTCTGGTTGAGGGAGAGTTGGAGAATGTAACCGAATTGACTACCGCCCAGCGCTTGGAGTCCCGCTTGGAATTTATTGAGGATCGGTTTGAAGAGTTTGAAAGCGAAATCAGGCAGCGTCCTCGCCGTCGAAGGCACAAGATCAATCTCTTTAATTTTTTTAAGGCTGCTGGAGGCGGAGGAGGAGAGGGAGAGCCCACTTCTGTTCGTGGAGAAATTCGTTCCTCTGTCCACGCCTATGAAGTGTTAGGTGTTGAGTTTGGAAGTCCTTTGCCAGTGGTGACTCGAGCTTTTCGAGAGCGGGCGAAGAAGATACATCCTGATATTCGGCAAGGTGACCGCAGTTCCGAGCCGGAACTGCGGCGTATTATCGAGGCCTACCAATTTCTCAAAACCGACTATTTTGGCAGTTCGGCTTCAGATTCTATTCCGCGGCCATTTTGACTATCGGCTCGGCTCTATTCTCACGCGAAGATTTTGTTAAAGAATTTTGTTGACTGTTTCCGGAGGACGGGCGAGGATCACTTGGTCTCCTTTTTGAACCAGAGGACGTTGGATCAAATCCGGGTGTTTGATGAGGATGTCTAATAATTCATCATCGGTGAATTGTGAGTCTTGTAATTTCAGCTTTTTGTATATTTCTTCCTTTTTTCGGATGATTTCTGACGATTTGATCCCCGCCTTTTTGAGTAACCCTTTGAGCGTGGATTTGGAAAAAGTTTTCTCGTAATAGTTAATAGCCGTAAAGGGTTGTCCGCTTTCCTCCACTAATTTAATGACCTGTCGGCATGTGGAACAAGTTGGTTTTTGGTAAATGAGGATGTCAGTCATAGATACGCCTCCTTTGTGAGTGGTCTGTCAGCTCCATCCGCCTTGACCTCCTTTTTGAGGCCATGCTACAAGCTGGTCCAGCTAATTGCGGAAAGATCAGTCTGATGTATACATACGACAGAGGGATTTTGCCAGAATGAGCGAACCAAACCCAACTCAAGACTTTTTTTGTGCATCTGAAACCGAGCGAACCTTAAAGGATCTCCGGCTTAAGCGTAAAGGGCAGCCCGTGTATGTGATGGGTCATGAAGATCGGTATAAGGGCAAGGAAGGAGTGTTTGAGTTTTTTAACGTTCGGCTTGCAGTGGTCAAGTTTCCCGATGAAAAAGCCCTAGGCTTTGATCCCATTGATTTATTGTTGCCGTGCGAAATCAACGAGGACGGCGTGCCTTTTTTTGAGATTCGCTATTGCGAAACCTGTGATCAAGTTTTTCCTCTCACGGCATTTGAATTTTATGCTCCTGTTGAGCGGAAAGAATGTCCTGAGTGCGCTCCCTAAGACTCTCTTGAAATAAGAGCCTTTTCTGCAGGTTGCATGGCTGTACTCCCCCCGTTTCCTTTCCTTTTTCCCTTCCTTTTTATAAACCCAAGATTTGCCGGGTGTAAAACTAATGGGAAAGTAAATGAAATTGATCGTCTCGGTTGTGAAGAGTCTTAAAGGAAAGGCAGGAGTTACCCATCCCCCCACTTTAATTTTGTGCGTAACACCTCAAAGTAGCTTCGCTCTGGGAAACGAATGAGGTGTGTGCGGTGGTCTGAGGCTCGAACCTGCACAAGATCACCAGTCAGCATTTCCACTCCCACTTGACCATCAATGGTAGCCATGGCTGGTTCTTGGCTTGTCAATTCGATGGTGATCGGCACATCACCAGGGGCCAGGAAAGGCCGGTGGGAAAAGGTGTGCGGGCAAATGGGATTTATCAGCAACACTTCTAGGCGTGGATCTAAAATTGGACCTTTTGCCGAAAGGGAGTAAGCGGTTGATCCTGTCGGGGTAGCGACGATCAGTCCATCCCCACGCAAGTTTGTCATAAATGCGTGATTTACCCAAATTTTGGTGGCAATCATTCTCGCCAAATGTCCTTTACTTATTACCACGTCATTTAAGGCTGAGTAGGTGCAGAGGATTTGGTCACCCCGTTGTAGTTGGACTTTTAACATCAAACGTTTATCCAGTTGCCACTCTCCTGCGAATACTTTTCCTAAGGCTGTGGGGAGATCATCGAAGTTGATTTCAGTGAGGAAGCCTAGACCCCCCATATTGACTCCCAAAATAGGAATCCCTCGTTGTTCAACAAGACGTGCTCCGCTTAACATTGTGCCATCGCCACCCAATACAATGAGGAGGTCAGCTTCCTTGGCAATTTGAATACGGATGGGATCATCCGAGGTAGGAAATCCTTTGGTGGAATCAAGAATCACCGTTTTGTGATGTGTCACCAACCAATCATGGAGATAGGAAATCTCCTGCTGAATGTTAGGAGCGTTAGGTTTGGTGATAATCCCGATGGTCTGGAAGGTAGACATGAGCTTAGATGAAGGATTGGTGTTATCAGGCGTCAGGATGGTAGTGTCTTCATTGCTCCGATAGCAAGCGAGCAGTTTTTCGATAATTGCGATTGCGTAGGCAATTTTATCCGTGCGTGCCAGGAGGCTTTTCTTAGCGTATTTTGATTGGTAGAGTAAATCATCATTCCCGTCGTTGGGTGTCTCATCATCAGCCTCTGACTTGACAGTTTTGAGGGTTCACGGATAGACTGAAATTGTGAATTTTTCTCGAATTTCTTTGTGGATAATAGACGAATGTGTGAGCGAAAAGTTTCGCGAATAATCGGCTAGAGGAGGTCCAATGTTCGAACGATTCACGGATCGTGGTAGGAAAATTATCATCCTTGCCAGGGAAGAAGCGGAACGGCACCAAAATGATTATCTAGGTACCGAGCATTTGGTGCTCGCGATTCTTCGGGAGTCGGACGGCATAGCCCTGATGATCATCAAGAAAATGGGTCTCTCGCCGGAACAAATCCGCCTTGAGATAGAACGGAATTTACCCGGAGGTGGAACAACGGTAACCTTCGGCGAAATCCCATTTAGTCCTAGAGTGAAAAAAGTGATTGAGTATGGAGTTGAGGAGGCCAGGCTTCTGGGCCATAATCATATTGGAAGTGAACATCTGCTCCTCGGCCTTCTTCGTGAAGAAGAAGGGATAGGAGGGAAGGTTCTGCGTAGTCTAGGGGCCAATCTCTTAACGGCTCGTCAATTAACCGTCACATTCCTTCGAAAATCGGGGACCAGGGAGCGAGATAAAAAAAGTAGCACACCTGCGTTAGATGAATTCGGCAGGGACTTGACGCAGTTGGCTCAGGAAGGAACGCTGGACCCTGTTATTGGACGTACAGATGAAATCCAAAGGGTTCTTCAAATTCTCAGCCGTCGAACGAAAAATAACCCTGCGTTAATTGGTGAATCAGGAGTGGGGAAAACAGCTATTGTGGAAGGACTGGCTCAGCGGATTATTGGACTGGATGTTCCAGACAATTTATTGAATCGTAGGGTCATTGCCCTGGATCTTGGTTCCTTGGTAGCAGGTACCAAATACCGTGGACAATTTGAAGAACGTCTTAAGGTAGTGATGAAAGAAATTTCCCAAGCGGGGAACATCATTCTTTTTATTGATGAACTTCATACCTTAGTCGGTGCAGGTGCTGCTGAAGGATCCATTGATGCTGCGAATATGTTAAAGCCGGCCTTGTCTCGCGGGGAAATTCAATGCATTGGTGCAACGACCCTGGATGAATATCGAAAACATATTGAAAAGGATGGGGCACTCAAACGGCGGTTTCAGCCTATCTATGTTCAGCCTCCTTCAGTAGAGGAGACTGTACAAATCATTCAGGGACTTCGTGATCGATACGAAGAACATCATGGGGTTGAAATTACGGATGAGGCGGTTGAAGAAGCTGTGAAATTGAGTGAACGGTATATCACCGACAGGTTTTTGCCTGATAAAGCCATTGATCTTATTGATGAAACGGGTTCGCGGGCAAAGTTGTTAACGTTTGCACTCCCTCCTGAGTTGAAGTCTCTGGAGCAGGAACTCAAAAGAGTCGCTCGTGAAAAAGAGGTGGCAATCGGCCTTCAGAATTTTGAGGAAGCAGTAAAGTTTCGTGAAGAGGAAGAGCGATTCCGCAAATTATTAGATGATTCAAAGCGTGATTGGAAGAAAAAGCAAGAGAAAAACAGACCAGTTATCTCCGGTGAGGATGTGGCGTATGTCATTTCGAAAATGACGGGGATTCCTCTCTTTAAACTTGAAGAAGAAGAATCTGAAAAGCTGCTGCATATGGAGGAATATCTTCACAAACGTATTATAGGGCAGGAAGAAGCCATTTCTGCGGTCTGTCGGTCTATTCGTCGGTCTCGGGCTGGTTTGAAGGATGCCAAAAAACCCATTGGGTCGTTTATTTTCCTTGGACCGACAGGGGTTGGTAAAACGGAGTTGGCTCGCGCATTAGCTGAATTCTTGTTCAATACTGATGAGGCGTTAATCAGGGTAGACATGTCAGAGTACCAGGAGAAATTTACCAGTTCACGGTTGTTTGGTGCCCCTCCGGGTTATGTGGGGTATGAGGAAGGTGGACAATTGACGGAAAAAGTAAGGCGTCGGCCCTATTCAGTGGTATTATTTGATGAAATTGAAAAGGCCCACCCAGATATTTTTAATGTGCTGCTGCAGGTCCTTGATGATGGAGTATTGACGGATAGTTTGGGTCGGAAGGTGGACTTTAAAAATACTATTTTGGTGATGACCTCAAATTTGGGGACTCGATTCATACAAAAGGGTGTATCACTTGGATTTCAGCGTGATGTGGAAGCTGAGCATTCTTCACGAATGCGCGGTGAAGTCTTGGCCGAGTTGAAACGTCATTTCAGTCCCGAGTTTTTAAATCGAATCGATGAATTAGTTGTCTTCCACCAGCTTACGAAAGAACATTTGGTGAGTATCGTTGATATTTTGATTGGTGAACTCAATGCTCGTCTTGTGGAAAGAGGAGTGTATTTAGATGTAACTGACGAGGTGAAGCAGTGGTTGATTGACGAAGGGTTTGAACAACAGTATGGTGCCCGTCCCCTTCGCCGAACAATTCAGCGAAGACTGGGAGATCCTCTCTCTGAAGAACTGATAAAAGGGCGGTTTAAAGATGCCAAAAAGATTAAAGTTGTTTTGACCGATCAGACTCCAAATTTCATTGAAGAAGAGGTGTTAGCGAGTGTGTGATTGGAAATAGGGATGGGTATATCCTAGATGAAACCCTCAGGACCACCAGTCCTGAGGGTTTTATTGTTTTATCCCAAATGAATCTTGGTGCAGAAAAGGATGCCTAAGTGATTTTAGGAATTGAAACTTCATGTGATGAAACAGCTGTGGCCGTGTTGGATGGCGAGGGTCACATCCTTTCTAATATATTGGATTCCCAGATTGAGGTGCATTCCCGTTATGGGGGAGTGGTCCCAGAATTGGCTTCGCGTCGTCATATGGAATGCTTGGAGCTTCTGACAAGGGAAGCCTTGGGGCTGGCCAAGGTTTCTCTTTCCCAATTAACGGGGATAGCGGTCACTAATCGTCCAGGATTGGTAGGGGCCTTACTCGTTGGAGTCAATTTTGCCAAAGCTCTGGCTTATGCCACCCAAATACCCTGGGTGACAGTGAATCATTTGGAAGGGCACTTGGCGTCCGCTTGGCTGGCCGATCCAAATTTGCCAACTCCAACCATGGTCTTGATTGCGTCTGGTGGGCACACGCATTTGGCATTGGTTCCTCATCGTGGAGAATATCAGTTCATTGGATGGACGATGGATGATGCAGCGGGAGAAGCGTTCGATAAAGGCGCGAAAATGCTCGGACTTCCTTATCCGGGTGGTCCGGCGATTGACCGGCTTGCCGAACAGGGGAATGCTCAATATGTACCATTTCCTCGCCCAACTCTTCAGAGCCAAAATTTCAATTTCAGTTTCAGTGGGTTGAAAACCGCACTCCGATATTTTGTGCGGGATGAAAAACAAAAGGGGAATTCTCCATTGCCCGTCGCTGATATCGCGGCCAGTTACCAGGAGGCTATTGTGGATGTGTTGGTGGAGAAGCTTTGTCGCGCGGCCCGTCACTATGATGTGAAAGGAATCTCTGTCGTGGGAGGAGTGGCTGCGAACTCCCGCCTTCGCCTGAGCCTTGAGGAGCATGCTCGCCCATTGGGGTTGCATGTGACGCTACCTTCGCGCGCGCTCTGCACGGACAATGGTGCCATGATTGCAGCTGCGGGGTTGGAAAAACTTAAGCGCAAGGAGAGAGCAGCATGGGATGTGGATGCGGTCTCTACGTTGCAATGTAAATTGGATGGGTTGGCGATGGCTGGACTTCCTTCTCAAGGACTCAGTTGATATCGCAAAAGGAGAAGAATCATTCCTGTTGTTCTCGGTAATCTTCATGGGTTAAAGGCTAATCACATTAGCCGAATGGAGCGTCTCTATCGTCGACGGATCCCGCCCGAAAAGGTTGTGACTCCGGAGGTGGCTCGGGAATGTGCCGAACTCACCTATGAGACGAGACGGCAAATCGGGCTTTTGGTCAATCGACAGGGCCAAATTGAATCGGTTTTAATCGGTGACCACCACGAATTGGTTATTCCCCATCTTTCGCGGACCCGGTCAGGCCTTCGGTTATTGCGAGGGGTTCGTTTAGTCCATACCCACCTCAATAATCAACCCCTGACCCAGGATGATCTGACCGATCTGGCTCTTCTTCGATTGGATTTAATTATTGCGCTCGGTGTGGGAAAAGATGGGAGCCTTCGGGATGTCTATGTGGCACACATTCTTTCGAACCCCATTCAGGGACGAACCACGGTGGAGTTACCGCCTTGTGCCTTTCACTCGTTTCAGTTGGATTGCCAGCAATTTATTCAATCATTGGAACAAGAAATTGTTCGCTCGAATCCGGGTTTACGGGAAGGTGTTCGGGAGGGGAGGGCGCTCCTGGTTAGTGTCAGCACAGGGAATGCTGCTTCGGAAGAAGGTCGTCTCCAGGAATTACAAGAATTGGTGCGTGCCCAGGACGTGGAAGTGTTAGGGTGTATCACTCAACGGTTGGGGGCGATTCATCCGAAGTTTGTTGTTGGTTCGGGAAAGATGAAAGAGTTGGCGATTCGTGCGCTCCAATCCGGTGCCGATACCTTGATTTTTGATCAGGATTTAACCCCAGCTCAGGTACGGGGTATTTCGGAAATCACGGACCTGCGGGTCTTGGACCGATCACAAGTGATTCTCGATATTTTTGCACAGCGGGCCCATTCCTCCATTGGAAAAATTCAAGTTGAACTGGCCCAGCTGCGTTATTTGCTGCCACGACTTGCCCAATCCAGTATGGCTCTTTCCCGGTTAGCGGGAGGAATTGGTACGAGAGGGCCTGGAGAAACCAAGCTGGAAACGGATCGACGTCGAGCCCGCGAGCGTATTCAACGATTAGAGCGGGACTTAGAGTCTATGGCACACGGTCGTCAGGAACAACGAAAAATGCGCATGAAGCGAGGACTTCCTATCATTTCCATTATTGGCTATACCAATGTAGGAAAGTCGACTCTGCTAAATGCGTTGACAAAGAGCCAAGTCTCTGTAAAGGATCGTGTTTTTGAGACACTTGATACAGTCAATCGCCGATGGTATTTACCTGGATTAGGCGACGTCATTCTGACAGATACCGTAGGATTTATCCGGGATTTGCCCAAAGACCTCATGGCGGCATTTCAGACCACCTTGCTGGAATTACAAGAGGCCGATGTGTTGCTTCACGTGGTAGATGCTCATGTCCCCGATCCCGGGCAGCACATTATGGCGGTAGACAATATATTGAAGGAATTGGGGCTTGAAAACATTCCAGTCCTGCGATTTTTTAATAAAGCCGATCTGATAGAGGAAAAAAACCTGCAACTCCTCTGTCAGCGATATGGAGGAATGGGGGGATCGGCGTTACAAGATGCGTCACTTCTTATGATTCAGCAGGAACTCACGTCCCTGCTTCGTGGACTTCAGGCAGAAGGTGGCAGGATGGGGGAGGGTCATGAGAGGCCTCTCTATACTCTTCCGGCTCCAGCCGAGACCTTTCTATGAGGGGTCTTGCGTCATCGATGAGTCTCAGGACAGCACGTCCTCCGATGGAATCGCCCGTAGAAGCGAAAAAGCGGGTACGTCGGATCCTTGCTGCATTGGATCAATCTGTCCCTGACGTGAGGGTAGAATTAGATTCCTCCAACCGGCTTGAATTGTTAGTGGCCACAATTCTTTCAGCCCAATGTACAGACCAGAGAGTCAACCAGGTGACCCCGAACCTGTTTGCTCGCTATCGCACGGCACAGGATTATGCCAGTGCGGATCCAGCCGAATTAGAAGGGCTCATTCGGACAACGGGATTTTATAAAAATAAAGCGCGTCATCTCATTGGGTGTGGACAAGCTCTGGTGCAGCGTTTTCACGGAATGGTGCCAGAAACGATGAAGAACTTGACTTCCTTACCCGGCGTTGGACGAAAAACCGCCAATGTTATTTTGGGGAGTTCGGTTGGAGAGCCTGCCATTGTGGTAGATACTCATGTGAAGCGGGTAGCCAATCGGCTCGGATTGACGAGAAGCCAGGATCCGACCAAAATTGAAGAGGATCTTCAACGCCTTTTACCCAAATCGCAATGGACGAATGGGGCACAACGCCTTCTGCTTCATGGACGATATGTGTGTTTGGCCAGAGCGCCAAAGTGTGCTCATTGTGTGCTCGATTCAGTCTGTCGATGGGAAGGAAAACGAAAGCCAACATGAAAAGTATGACCGGTTTTGGAAAACGAGAATCGCTATGTCAGGGAACCATGGTTGGAGTTGAAGTGCGATCCGTGAATCATCGGTTTTGTGAAATGATGGTGCGTCTGCCCAGGTCACTTTCTCATATGGAGTTGGAACTCAAAGAGCAGGTCAAGCGTATGTGCGAACGTGGTCGCATTGAATTGACCGTGACCATGAATGGTGGAGCATCTGGAGCTAATAAAACTGTCAAATTGGATCGCATCATGGCCAAGCGGTATATCCAAGGATTGCAGGAATTGCAGCGGGAGTTCAAGCTGAGTGGAACGGTGGATGTGAATGTGGTGGCAGGGTTTCGGGATCTATTTTCCACAAGTGAGGAGCCCACGGTGATCAAGGATGTGCCGAAGGTCGTTGAGGGATTAGTCCAGCGAGCCTTGACCGATTTGGAAAAAATGCGAAAGAAGGAAGGCACGGCCCTACAAAAAGATCTCTTGCAGCGGGTTCAGAGTATCGAAGAACGGCTTCATGTCGTTCAGCAACGCATTCCTCCTGCACTGCAGGGATCCGCTGATCGTTTGAAAGCTCGTGTCGCCAAGTTATTAGAAGGGGAACGGGCCAACGATGATCGAATTGCTCAAGAAATAGCCATGTTGGCGGAACGATCAGATGTGACGGAAGAATTAACACGGTTGCAAAGTCATGTAACGCAATTTCGTTCCACACTCAAATCCAAAGGCCCTGTTGGAAAACGACTTGATTTTCTTCTCCAAGAAATGGGGAGAGAAGTCAATACCATTGGATCAAAAGCGAGCGACTTCGAGATTTCCGGACAGGTTGTGGATTTAAAGAGTGAATTAGAAAAAATCCGTGAACAGGTCCAAAATATTGAATAATTAATCCGTGCATGTCATAACGTTGGAGGAACGGTGGGGGTAACGGGGAAAAAATTGTTATTTGTCGTATCAGGTCCTTCTGGGGTGGGGAAGTCGACGCTCTGCCGCCATATTTTGAAAACGATTCCCGACATTCGCCTTTCAGTTTCGTACACCACGCGGAAGCCACGGTCCGGGGAAACCAATGGCAAGGAGTACAGGTTTATTTCTGAATCCGAGTTTCACGCAAAAATTTCCGAGAATGCATTTGCTGAATATGCTGAAGTTTATGGAAAATTATACGGAACTCCCTGGAAAGAGTTGAAGCAGGAGTCTGATTCGAACACGGATATCTTGTTGGACATCGATGTACAGGGAGCCCGGCAGGTCATGAAAACTCTTCAAAAAGCCGTGACCGTCTTTATTCTGCCTCCTTCATTAGAGGTGCTTCGGACCCGTCTGGTCGAACGGGCGACGGACGCCAAGGACGAGCAGGAGCGTCGGTTTCAGAAATCCCAGGATGAAATGCGGAGCTATGTGGAATACCAGTTTACGATTCGCAATGAAACTCTGGAGCAGGCTATCGAAGAACTTCAAGCCGTCATTATGGCTGAACGCGTTCGAACCACCCATATCGATGCCGCCCATGTGTTCCGATAAATGCTGCATTGATGGGATCGATTTGTGTAGACTATTCATCTGAACGTGGGTTTTTCACAGAAAGGAAAGAGGATTATCAATGGATGCCTTATCGTTATTGCCTCAACATCACCAAAAAGAATTTGATTCGCGGTATCGGATTGTGCTGATTGCCGCCCAGCGGGCCAAACAATTGGTTCGGGGTGGGGAGCCGTACGGAGCCAGTAAATTTTCGAAAGACACCTCAAGAGCCTTGGAAGAAGTGCTCAACAGCCAGGTTCCATATTTAATTGGCCAGGAAGCCAAAGACGCCATTAGAAACGCCAAACGCGCCAATGAACGGCCCATTGATCCGGCTCTCTATGCCCAGCCGGATGAAAATGCTCAAGAGATCAAAAAAGAATTGAGTGTCTATATCGATGACACGGCTCAACATCTTGGCACGGTGGTCGAACCTGAAGACGCATAGCTGAATTCCCTTGGCGAGAGAGGACAGAAGATGGGCACCGGTCCAACGGCTTTGTTAGCAGGCAAGCGGATTATCCTGGGAGTGACGGGAAGCATTGCGGCCTATAAGGCAGTCGGACTTGTACGTCTGTTGACCCAAGCCGGTGCCAGCGTGCATGTGGTCATGACGGATTCAGCTATCCGGTTCATTGCCCCACTGACGTTTGAAGTGCTGTCTCAGAATCCGGTAGTGAGTGATGTCTTTGCCGGTCATCAGGACATGAAGCACTTGTCCTTAACGGAACAAGCCGATTTGTTGGTCGTGGCTCCCTGTACCGCAAACACGTTAGCCAAATTGGCTTTGGGGTTAGCCGACAATTTGCTTGGAACCCTTTCGCTCACCGTTCAATGTCCAATAATGATTTGTCCGGCGATGGATGGGGAAATGTGGGCCCATCCGGCAGTCCAAGCCCACGCTCAGACTCTCCGTCATCGAGGGGTCGTCCTGGTCGAGCCGGAAGTGGGAGCGTTGGCTTCTGGAGAATGGGGACAGGGGCGTTTAGCTGCCGAGGAAATTATCATGTCGACGGCGGTCGATCTGTTGCATCGCCGGACGGATTGGCAAGCAGAGCGTGTGTTGATATCGGCAGGTCCCACACAGGAACCCATTGATCCGGTGCGGTTCATTAGTAACGGGTCATCGGGCAAAATGGGATTTGCCTTGGCGGAGGCAGCTGCAGCACGTGGGGCGGAGGTTGTCTTAGTAGCGGGTCCCACCCAGTTACTGGCTTCAAAGAACGTGACCGTGATTCCGGTGGTCACCGCAGAAGACATGTTACAGGCCCTCATGGCACGCTTTGAATGGGCCACCACGCTCATCATGACAGCCGCGGTAGGAGATTTTCGCGCCAAACAGGCGCAGGCACAGAAAGTAAAAAAAGACCAATGGCAGGGCGAAGGCCTGGAATTGGAACGGACGCCGGATATTTTAATGGCCCTCTCGGCTCAGCGCACGCACCAACGTCTGATCGGTTTTGCAGCAGAAACTGATCATCTCATTGAACATGGACAAGCCAAACTCACCAGTAAACACCTGGACATGCTCGTTGTGAATCACATCGGCGGAGAGCAGTCTGCCTTTGGAAATGATACCAATGAGGTGTATGTCCTCACACCTGGTGCCGCCCCGCATCACATCCCGCGAATGCCGAAACGACAGCTTGCGGATACGCTCCTAGATCGTATCGTGTCACTTCCGGTTCAGCCTTGCAGGCAGAAGACCCTGTCTTCACCGACGTCATAGTTTGTGCTCACCTGATGGGGTGTCTCCTCACCCTTTCCCATTTCGATGGAACAACGTCTCCACAGCCAAAGGCCATTTCTTGTCTAGTGAACGGTCAAAGGTCCTAATGGATTTTTGGGCTAAGACAAGGGAACTGAGTAAAAAATGGAGCAAGAACCTCAGAGAACAAGAAAAAACTTAACTTTAGGAGCTGATAAGCCGATAAGCATAGTATGGAAGGATTTTTCATCAATATCGTTTTTTTTGCCTGGATCATTTCCATGGTTCTTCTGGCTATCCGAAGAATCTAACAGCTCTCCTCCAGACCGGTTCGGAGAATTAGTATGGGCTCATTTTTGACGCCTTCCCAACAGGAACGTGTCAGGGAAGGGCGTCCCATGAACCTGTCTGCCTGAGGGCTGGATGAGTTGACCCAATGGCCTGCCTTATGGAATGGCCCGGATTTGAATGCCATCGACCCGCTCTTCTGCCAACACGTCTGAGATAATCACGACCTTATCTCCCGTTTGGAAATGTTCACGGGCTTTTAAAATTCGAAATGCGGTTTGTAACGTCTTCTCCGGGTCTGAACTAAAGTCGATCCGAAAGGGATAGACGCCTCGATTGAGCGTCATCGTCCGACGGGATTGACTCCCGTTCGTGAAAGCATAAATGTTCGTGGAAAATGGACGACAATTCGAAACCAAATCCGCCATGATTCCTCTCCGGGTAATCACGACAATCCCTTTGGCGTGTAATCCTTCCGCGAGCTGGACTGCGGCAGTGGCCAATTGCTGTTTGTCGGTTGTCAGTTTTAACTGTTTCGCAAACTGCAAACCCGGAATGGCTTCGGTTTTGAGGGAGATTTTTCGCAGATACTCGATGCATTTCAGCGGATATTTGCCGACCGTGGTTTCTCCGGATAACATCACCCCATCGACTTCCTCATAAATGGCATTCGCCACGTCAGTGACCTCCGCACGCGTGGGGATGGGATTATGGATCATCGATTCCAGGAGATGGGTGGCCACAATCACGCGTTTGCCGGATTCCGCGCAGAGTCGCACGATCCTGCGCTGCACATTCGGCAGATCCTCCAGGTTGATTTCTGCCCCCAAATCTCCGCGAGCCACCATAATGCCATCCGATTCCCGGATAATACCTTCCAGATTGCGAACCCCTTCCTGGTCTTCAATCTTGGCAATAATTTTCACCCTCCCCACTTTGTGTCCCATCAACTGTTTCAATTGTTGGAGATCCTTCGCTTCCCGAACAAAGGACAGAGCAATGAAATCCACATCGGCGGCTAAACCAAAGGCAATATCTTTTTCGTCCTTTTGCGTAATCGCAGGGAGATTGACGCGGATCCCTGGTAAATTGACATGGCGTTTGCTTTTCAAGACCCCCCCATCAAGGACCCGGCACTGCATGAGGCGATCCTCTTTTTCTAGGACCTCAAAATTGATCAACCCATTATCCACGGTAATCTTATCGCCGACATTCACGGATTCCATTAAATCGGCATAGTTGATGTGAATAGAGCTTTCTTCCACATCCATCGGCCCCCGCGCAGAAATCGAGACAATCGTGCCTTCCTTGAGATTGAGATCAATCGATAAATCTCCGGTCCGGATTTCAGGGCCTTGGGTATCTAAAAGAATCGGAATGGGAAAGGGAACCTTGGTATTGAGCGTCTTAATGTGTTTGATCACTTTGGCATGGGATTCGTGGGTGCCATGGGACATATTCAGCCGAACGATGTTCATGCCGGCGTCATACATTTTGCGCAACATCTCATACGATTCGGTCACCGGTCCGATCGTGCAGATGATTTTGGTCTTTTGCATGAATGGGTTCCTATCAGTTTTCAATAATCGGCCATTGTGAACACGATCCTAGCATCCTCTCCACGGCAGTTGAACGGTATGAACCCTTCTCCCTTCTTAAGGGCTTCAACATGAACGGATACGCGCAACCATCATCTCGTTGGGACACAGTCGTTCGCCTTCAGTGCCTAATCAGACACCGGAGTCCAAGGGGTTTGGGACCCCTGAATTCCGTTTGAGATTCATCGGATTGAAGGTACTCGTGTTGCTGGAGTGTTCGTTGGTGCGGAAGATATCCCACCTCCCTGTGGGTTCTCCTGAAGTGTAGCCCACTATAGTGGCAAACTCTAGCCTGGACTGTCACCGTCAGGAGTTCCTCCGGGTTGGGGTAGCATCACTCACGGGGTGAATAAGAAAAGGGAGGCGTTCCACGAAGCGCAAGACCTTGTATTGTCGATCAAGTCGGATAATATTATGATGATGGGCAGGATGCATCTGAAGCCAATGATAGCTGAAGGATTTGATGAGGTGAAGAGATGAAGGCAGAAGCGGAGAACTTGGAATTTGTGACAATTCATGGGCTGTTAACATATGGGGAGGCCATTGCCAGGCGCCCGCTGGTAGAGGGGGTAGAGCCTCATCCCCCATTCGCTTCATTGGAAGGTCGTCCGGAACGGGTGTTGGAGGCCATGGGGGGCATGCGACTATTTGTTCAGGAGGCCCAAAAAGGGTTTGCCAATGCCGCAGCCTATAGAGACGCAAGACAGAGGCTGATTCAAGAAGACTGTGAGGGAGATGAGTTGGTATTTTTCGCGGCCTGGAATCAGCTCCTTGCTCAGGGCGAGCTTGCTCCCTTGTTTCGCGCACCAATCGGGGCCACGAATAAACCCATCCGGCGTCGACCCGTGGCGATCGTCCCGCGTGAGCATATGACGCCCACTCTGGCTGAAGGTCGGATCGTTCTTGATATCGGCAATGATCGTTATTGGTTGATGCCCAGGGATTTAAGTGCCCGCACGTTGTTTTTCACGATGCGGCACGGCGTCTCTCGGATGGATAGTAAAAAATTCCGTGTGGGGCGCCGTTTGAAGAACGTACTTGACGCCGAGCGAGGAATTCCCAAGGCTGACGCCATTGGAACCGCCCTGGTCCGGACCTTAGGTCTTGTTGGAAAACAACTGGATTTCCTTCAGTTGGATAACTATCTGGATTCGAAATCGTTTGTCCACATGGTGAGTCAGAGTCCCAATACCCGGCAGCTCTTTGAACGGGTCGTCTCCATTCTGTCTCCCGAAACAGCCCAGACGACCCAGCCCGTCACGGAATGGGCGTTAGAATCCCAAGACTTCGGATGGGCCACCGGGATTGAGAAAACTGTCGAAGTCGAAGAAGCCGCCAAAGCTTTTGGGGTGGATACGAAAACGGCCCAGCGTCTGATTAAACATCCGTTGTACAGTTATCCGGGAGGCCACTCCTTCTTTGAACTTTATGTGGAGCTGGTCGATGGGTTCCATCAGTTGGGTCAGACCCACCAGGGAAAAGTATTGTGTTTGTATACGCACAGCTCAACTCTACGAGCGCTCTTAATTTTCCTCGATCCCCGCCCATTCAGTGAAGCATTTTCGGAATTTGGAGCCTATAAGGAAGGGCAGGACAATGTTGTCCTCCTCACCTATGAGCATGGGCAATTGTCAGGCTATTCCACGGCTGTCGGTCTTTCAGAACGGGAACGGGTGGTCCGCGAGGCCTGGAGGAACGTGGAACAAGGCCGACGTGAAAAGGTCACCCTGAAACCACGTCAAATTCGGCGGATCGTTGCCTTGGTCTCCGGTGGGGATTTCGCCGGTGCCGGTGCGGCCTTGAAGGAGCTCCGCGTGACAGGGAACCGATTAGGCCTGGAAGTCTATTTCGTGCAACACGGATTTTTGGGGTTGGCGAATAATTGGATCGAGTTGGTCACCGAGCAGGACACACGTGGCATGAGCAATCACGCCAGCAGCC
>JAGQKG010000054.1 GCA_020430245.1 Nitrospira sp. | reverse complement strand
ACTACGTAAAGCCTGAAAAACTCCGTTGTCCTGAATTTTTTCCTGGTCTCATTTCCCAGGAAACGGAACGAAGACGTACGCTTCAATCCCACTTGAGCCAGACCTACGCTTTTAGACAAGGGAACAAGTTTTCGTTTTTGATGTGCTTTTAGAGGAAGAAAGAAGTGTGAACTTGTGGGCTGGGTGGGATCTTAAGAGAACACGGCGAGGTGCAATTCGATGATCAGGGGGATTCGTAGACTTCATCCCGCAAGTGGTTGACCTGAATGTTATGACGTTTGATTTTTTTGATGAGTCCCTGCCGGCTTAGGCCCAACCGTTTGGCCGTTTGGACCTGATTGAACCGGCAGGCCAACAAGGTCTCCTTGATCATGCGTTGTTCCAATTCGTCCACGGCTTGATGAAGACTCCGGCCTTTCGGGTCTATGGTGCCTCCGGTCATTTGGACCGGGCATCGGATGCCTTCTTCGAGCACATCTTCGTTGATTGTTGTCCCACGAACCATGACCATTAACCGTTTTATTTCATTTTCTAACTGCCGGATATTTCCCGGCCAGGAATACTCCATGAACCGCTGCATGGCCTTGGCGGACAGTTTCTTTCTGGGTCGATGCATCTGCGAGCTGTAGAGGTCCAGAAAATAATTGACAAGCAGAGGGATATCCGCCGGGACCTCCCGCAAGGCGGGCGTATGCACATGAACGACTTTGAGACGATAGTAGAGATCGTCTCGAAAGGTGCCTGCCTTAATGGCAGCTTCTAAGTTTTTATTGGTCGCCGCAATGATCCTGATATCGAGGGGAATCGCCTCTCGCTTCCCCACCGGTTCGACGGCTCGCTCCTGCAGAACCCGTAACACTTTAGCCTGCGCACTTATGCCCAGATCTCCAATTTCATCCAGAAACAGCGTACCCTTATTGGCCTGTTCAAATTTGCCTATTCGGGCCTCCACATCCGTCGCGGTGCCTTTGCTGATGCCGAACAATTCACTTTCAATTAAGGTTTCGGGAAGGGCGGCACAATTGATCGCGACAAACGGTTGACGGGCTCGAGGGCTGCTGTAATGAATGGCTTTGGCCACCAATTCCTTCCCGGTTCCGTTTTCTCCGGTAATAAGCACATCTACGGAACTATCCCGGACCTGATCGATGACTCGGATCAGTCGCTGCATGGGCAGGCTGTTTCCCATGAGCTTTTTCGTGGAGAACTGCCCTTCGACCTCTTTCCACAGATGCGCGTTTTCCTGCTGCAATCGTTCGCGTTCGCGCTGCAATTGTTCCACCAAATGAAATTTCTGAAGTGGGATCGCGATACCATCAACCAACGCCTGAGCCACAATTTCATCTTGGGCGGTAAAGTCCTTGCCATTTTTATTGACGGCTTCAAACACCCCGATGATGTCTCCGGTTCTATCCCGAATCGGCAGCGCCAACAGGGTCTGCGTTTGCTGCTTGATTTGTGCGTCGATGCCGGAAAAAAATCTTGCGTCCGATTGCACATCTTTGACATTGATCAGCTCTCCGGTTGCCACACAGGCGCCCGCAATTCCTAAGCGAGCATCCAGTCGGAGCACCTTTCCGCTTACGGGGAGGGGAAACCACAACTCACATTCCTTCCGATCCAGCAGAAACACACTGACCCCCTCTGCCTCTAGTAATCGGCGTGACTCTTTTTCAATGAGTTGCAACAAGGCTTGTAATTCCTGCTCCTGGTTAATCTGAAGCAGAAATGTTTCGGGGAGGCCTCCGCTCTTGTGGAAGATTTCTTGTTTCCTGGATCGACTCGGCATGGTCGTGTTCCTGAAAATTCCGTTGACCCCGCACCTTCGGACGGCAGGGGACATCAACTGTACACATTATGACCAGGTGTGAATGGAGAAGGCAACTACTCCACCAGACCTCTCCGCTTCCTCTGTTTCCCTATGGAAGGCTATCCTCTTACAACACAAAAGCCCAAGCCTGACCTATCCCCTCGCTTGTTCCATGGGAGTCAGAGCCGAACGTGGTTCCGGACCGCCTGTCTTGGTGAACAGGCGGTACACGGAAATGCCGTTGGCTTTCCCCCTTAGCGTGATGACCCCGACTTCTTTGAGTCCCCATGGATGGTTCCCGAGGTAGTATTTGGTCGTCTCCCCAATAAGGATCCGGCAGATCTCATCTTTAGACCAGGTCTCCAACGAGTCTTTTTGGAAACTTTCTAATCGAGAGGCAATATTCACGGAGTCTCCAATGGTCGTAAATTTCAGCCGTTGCGCACTTCCCAGGCTTCCGACGACAACCGGCCCCGTTTGAATACCAATCCGCATTCGCACCTCAGGCAACCCTTGCTGTTGCCATTGGGTATTAAGACCTCGCATTTCCTGTTCCATGGCTACAGCACAACTGACCGCATTGGTAACAGCCTGCCGTTTGTTCTCCTCCGTTTGTACCAGCTGGAATACTCCGAAATCCGCTTTGATCATATCTCCATGATAGTCATCAACCATCCCGCCATGGTGATTGATGATTTTTACCATGCGCTCCATGTACGTGTTGAGCCAGTCCAGCACCCGGTTGGGCTCCATGTTTTCTGCAATAGTCGTAAAGCCTTCAAGATCCGTAAATACCGTCGTCACCACCAATTTTTGTGGGCGCAGCCGGCCCTTTTCCAGAAATTGCTCCCGATTCTCCCAGACAGCCTGGGCCACCTCTGAAGAGACATGCCTGGAAAAAAGCGACATGAGGAGCGTCCGGTCCTGCTTTTCCCGATTCGAAAACCAGGCTGTCACCACCATGGCATTGACCACCAATCCCATGACTGAAGGGATAAACGGGATCCACGTCCCATACATCATCCCGCTCACCACCACCCCGCTTAGCAGCACAATCCCCATAAGCACCGCCAGCGAGAAACGCCACGCCCCTCGAACCCACACGCCGATGAATCCTCCCCCAAGCACCCATAGCCCGATCCAGACTGTTTCCAGGGAATCTGGAAACGTTGTAATGAGGGACCGGGTTTCCCCCTTCGCCAAGCGGAGGAGTTGGTGCACCATATAGGCATGCAGCTCAAGTCCGGGAATTGAGGGACACACCGTGAGTGTTCCGCATTGTGAGGTATAAAAATAGTCTTTGACCCCTTGGGCGATTACCCCGACAAGCACAATGTGGTCCCGAATCAGTTCCGGATTGAATTGCCCTGCCAATAAGGCTCCAACGGAAATGGTCGGAAAGACGCTCTCCCCCCGTTCAAGATCCAACAGGTATTGATACCCCTGGGCATCGGCTTCCACATAGCCCCCATCATGTGCTTCGAAGGGACGGATGACCGTTTCCCCAAGTTGCAACCAATCAGAATTCTCAACGGCTGGTTTTGGGACGATACTCTCGCGCTGTAAATATTGAAGGGCCAACAGCAAAGAAAACGACCGATAAAAATTGGTCCCATCATCCAGGAATAAGAGACCCCGGCGAACGATCCCCCCGGAATCCACGATCACATCGTTAAAACCGACACGATCCGTTCCTCGTAACAGGGCCGGGCCGGGAATACCCCCGTTTTTAATTTCCCCAAATTTCATGACCATCAGAATGTCCGGATGCGCCTCCAGGACCCGGTCCAACTCCTGCCGACCCGGCGGCACTTCCAAATCCCGATAAATATCGACTCCGATCGCTCGAGGGTGATGCGTCGCCAGGAGATCTACGGCTCTCGCAAGGACTGCATCAGTAACCGGCCAATGCCCTAATGTACGAATATCCTGATCCGTAATAGACACCAGCGTGATCGGAGGGTTCGGCTGTGTGTTGGTCGGCCGAAGACGCATCGACCAATCGTAAGCATCCAGTTCCGCACTTTCCAGGAAGCCTTGCCCCCGAAGCCCCATCACGCCAAGAAAGACCAGGAGAGTCATGACCCCAATGCGAAAGACGGGAGAACGAAGCGGCGAATGGCCCACAGGAATCCCCTTACCGGCTCAGGTACCTTAGAATCACAAAGAAAACAAGAGGATATCTGCTAGGTTCTGGTTATCATCACAAGCGGGAACGGATGTAGGATGGGTCAATAAACGGGGAACAATATTGTTCTCGCCTCATAACCGCTTTTCAAGAGGTTAAGAAGACACGTGATCCGAAGAAAGGGTTGTCGGCACTCCCATGGGCAAATGAATGTGAAAAACGGTTCCTCTATTCACTTCACTCTCTACCGCGATGACCCCCGAATGCGCTTCGATCACATCCTTGACAATTTTTGTTCCCAACCCGGTTCCGCCCGGTTTCCGGCTTATGGTCCTGGCAGTGAATAACGTATCTCGAATTTCGGCCGGCATTCCCCGCCCGGTATCAATCACGGATATGTGGACCGTCTTTCCCATGGCTTCCATTTGTCCATTAATCATAATAGATCCGCCCTTGGGAACTTCGGAAATGGCATTATTGACAAGGTTATAAAAGGCATTGAACAGCCGCGATTCATCGGCTTGTATCACCGGCAATTCCAAAATTCCTTCATGAACCAGGGTGATCCCTTTTTCCTGAGCCGCCAGCTTCAAGGTATCAAACACTGAAGCGACAACATGGTGAAGCTTACAGGGGGCAAAGCGTGGGGGGCTCGTCAAACCCTTCACGCAATCGGCAATTTCTTTGACTCGCTCTTGGATCCGTTTTGCGTTATTCGCCACCATCTCAATAACTTCCAGGCATAATTCATGGCTTGTTCGGCCTTTGTCAGGATCAAAATGTGGAAGATCGGCGAAGACGGCATTCATCTCATCCCTCAGGAGAGACGTCCCACATAGAACCGGCATCAGCATATTTTTCACGTCATGCCCGATGTCTCCCAGGATTCGAGCCACCTCCGCTAATTTGGCTTCCTGAAATAACCGCGCCTGCTCAATAGCCAGCGCCGTGAACGCCCCGATAATCATTAAGATGGCTACATCATCCTGATTTAACCTGTCCTCCCGCTTATTCATCACCTCCAGGACTCCAATGGGATGTCCTTCCCATCGGTTAAGGGGAATGGCAATCAGGTCCCTGGTGTGAAATCCGCTCAGTTGATCGATTTTCTCAAAATGACGCTGATCTTCCTTCACATCTTGTATCACCACAGGATCTCCTGTGGCGAAAACCGTTCCTGCAATGCCTTGCGTCCAGGGGAATGCCGTTCCGGGTTTGAGTGGTTGGTCGCCAATTGAATGATAAAACACCAATTCCTTCGATTCCGGATTGGCCAATAACACCGAACCGGCTCGGCAATTCACAACCTCCAAGGCGATCTTTAATCCTTGCTCCACCACATCTTCCACGCTGAGATGTTGAAAAAGCGCCTGACTAATTCTTCTGGCAGCTTCCAGTTCCCGCTCTTTGCGATCTAGGTGGTTCGAGGGATTCACGTCTGGCTCCCCGATGACATCAATGTTAATTAATTTTTCACCATAAGCCGTATCACAATTGGAGAATTATCGGAAAAGCATAACAAAATTCTAAAAAAATAGCTTGTAGGGCATTGAAGGGACCACACAGAAGGAGAAATTAGGCCAATGCTTCTTGCTTTTCAAAGTTCACGGGAACACAGAAATCAGAGGTCACACATTTGAAACGGATTTCTGGGCTCAGGGAAAGCATGCAGACTGGAACGTGCATGAGCGTTGGCACGAAAGGCTCGCAGAAGTGGAGGGACAAGGAAAATCAGATGAGGCCAGGGCTATGGTTTTCCAATGTCACCACCTTATCCCATGGTTCCGGAGGCGGATTTTTGATGAACTGTTCACAAAGCTGGAGATAGAATTCCGAAGGTCCATCTCCATCTACAAGGTCAACACACTGGGAGAACAACTCTCGGGCTATATTCCAATCCTGAATTCTAAATGCCCCAAGGGCTTTGGCAAAGAGCCCGCTCGCTCTCATTCGTTTTTGGTCAGACTCCTCCAGGCGACTGATAAGTTCATGGATGACAAACGACGTATCCTTTTCTTTCAGCTTAAATTGTCCAAGCTCTCTCAAGAGAAGGACGGCTTCAAGTCCATGGACGACATCGCCCGTCACAACGATTGTCGTTCCAAGATACTTATTCAATCCTTCCACCCGGGAAGCCGTATTGACCACATTTCCTGCTGGACGAGACTCATCATGATCGACAGCCCCCATCGGTCCGATTGTAAAAGGCCCGCAATGCAACCCGATCCTGGTGGGAAAACTAAACGGCGCCACCTCTTGGTTAAACCGATCAACGGATTTCGCAATATCCAAGGCCGCGAAGCACGCTTGCTTTCTCAGGCCCAGCTCATCCTGGGTCGCTTTCCAGATCGCCAGGATCGAATCTCCCTTCAGATCGACGATGAGTCCCCCATGGTGTCGGACGGGCGTAACAAGAGCCATAAAGTATTTCCCGTAAATATGGCTCCATTCCCGAGGATTGAGTTTTCCCGATAAGGTCGTAAAATTCGGGGCATCGGTAAACAGACAAGTCCCATAGACAACTTGGGAGCCGCCCTTGAAATTGCCGAGGTCCCGGGACAGCACATCCACCACATCATTGGTCAGATAGTCGCCAAACGCCACGCGCATCTTCTTCCGCTCCTTCCTGGTCTGGTAATAGTTCCACAAGACTGCACTCCCGAAAGCCAGCGGGCTCTGCACGAGCAATGGAATCACGAGGGGAGACCAAGTGAAGGCGTTCTGGAATACATAAGCGGCTAGTCCCAAATACAGGAGACTCAGGATAAGGACCGCCCCCGCAGCCAACACCGTCGGAACCATCCGGCAAATTACCCCCACAAGAAGCCCCCAACACAGGAGAACCAATATTTGGGCACGCAGACTCAAGGGTACGATGGAAGAGTCCTCCAGCATGTTGGCAAAAGCCGTAGCCGCAATTTCCGCCCTTCCAATAACAACACCATGAGGCTGGGGAAATATTGGGTCAAAACTGTCCTTTCGCTCCACCGGCATCGTTTCGGACAGCCCCACAAAGACGGCTTTGTCTTTCAGATCAATTCGGGCACCCATGGTGGCGCCGAGCTCGGATTCCAGGACCTGATAATAGGAACGGGTGGGAATCGTCCGTGGAGGTCCATAGAAATTGAGATAACGGTTGGGGGCGCTTCCGTAAGCCTTGATGAGCGCATTGAGCTGCCTGAAGGTCTTTTCATCCGCTTGATGAGGTCCCGCATGCCCGAGAACCGTGAGCATGTCTTCTGCCAAACGCGGATTGCCCTCAAAGACCTTTCTGATGTTCCCCACCAACTCCACCAGACCTTTGCTGGTTCGTGCCGACTCAAAATCCTTCGAAAACCGGCGGGTTAAATTGGGACGCACCTGCTCAAGAAGTTGGATAAACTGTTCATAGACGGGTGAAGAAAACAATTGGAGTGCCAGGATGGGAAAGGTTGGGACATCGCCCGCCCCTTGTTGAAACGTCCAATACGTATTCACCATAGACGGGAATCTTGTAAGCACAAACGGCCCGGTTCCGGCGGCCGCTTCCTTGAAGGGCGAAAACGGCTTCGAAATTTTCACCATGCTATTCGCATCAGCCTGGGCTTCTGCCATTACACCCATAGACACTCCATTGGCGATCGACGAATCCGCCAACACAACATTCCCGGCTCTTTGAAGAGCTTTTTCAAAAATTACATCCTCCTCTGGAGATCGAGCATCCAGAAAATGAACATCAAAAATAATAACCTTGGCTCCGTCTTGCACCAGCCGGTCCGTTAACCGTGCATAAAGAGAGCGAGGCCATTCATCGGGATTGTGAGAGACATTGAAGTGCGCTGAGGAATCATGATCAATACTAATGACCGCGACCCCAGTCGGTGGCGGCCTGACACCTCGGAGTTGGAACAAGAGACCTAATCCGACATCTTCTTCAAAACTGCGAGAGGGAGGAATAACACCGACGGCAATTCCAACGATCCCGATGACCAGACCAAACATACCAGACTTAATGAGTTTGGCCACAAATGATTCTCCTCTGATTCTGGCAATCTCATTCCCGAAGATGCCACCAGAACCGTCAGGACCCCTGACCCATGTGGGCCTTGCTAAACGACCTATCCCATCAACTCCACCCTTGTCAGCCCCTGAGACGCAACCACCAATCAGCCCTCTTCACAAGGGAGACCAGCTCCGGGACAACCTTCACAACCTCTGTGGAGGAGGATGCACAGGAAGATGCAAATAAAACGTGGTGCCCACACCCAGCTCACTCTCTGCATAAATCTGTCCTCCATGGGCATCCACCACATCTTTGACAATTTTTGTGCCCAGGCCCGTCCCTTCCTGCTTGGTACTGATGGCCTCGGAGTGAAAAAGGCGATCCCGCACTTCTGGACGCATGCCCCGTCCATTATCCGAAACAGTGACAAGAATGCCCGTCCCCGTATTGTCCTCCTTTCCCGAAACCGAGATCAGACCTCCTCCGGGTATCTCCGGGATGGCATTGTTGATGAGATTGTAAAAAGCGGTAAAGAGGCGGTGCTCATCAGCTTCAATCACGGGGAGTGTGTCCAGACCGTCGATTTCGAGGCGGACCCCCTGCTCCGCGGCATAAGTTTTCAGCGTTGCAAATACGGCCCTCACCACAGTGGATATTTCGCAGATGGCAAAATTCGGAGGACTCGTGAGACCTTTGACCGCATCAGCGATTTCCCGCACGCGCCTTTGTATCCGCCTGGCATTATTCACAATCATACTGGTGAGTTCCCGACAGTTGGCATAACTTGTCTCAGCCCCTTCGCTTTTCACTTGGATCAATTGAGGAAATTGCTGTTGCAATTCATCTTCCAATAATTGGGCCCCTGATAACACCGGCATCAACATATTCTTAACGTCGTGACTGACATCGCCCAACACTCGCACAATGACGGCGAGCTTCGCCTCCCGATACAGACGGGATTGCTCAATCGAGTTCGCGGCAAGGGCTGACACAATTGTCAGGATGGCCACGTCTTCTTCATCCAGAAGCGATCCGCGTTTGTTCAGGACTTCCAACACCCCAATTGGCTTTCCTGCCCACCGCTTTAACGGCAAGGCGATCATATCCCGTGTCACGTGCTCGGTTAGCAGATCAATTCCTGCATAATGGCGTCGATCCCGTTTGGCATCCGAAATCACGATGGGCTTTCCCGAATGAAACACAGCGCCGGCAATTCCCTTGTTCCATGGAATCGCCGTACCGACTTCTACCGGACTAGCGCCAAGGGAATGCCGGAATACGAGTTCTTCGGAATCCTGATTGGCCAGAAGAATTGAACCGCTCTCCGCTCTCACAACCTCCAGAGCCGTGGCGAGCATTTTTTCCACCTGTTCATCGGTGTGAAGATGCTGGAACAGCTCTTCCGTCATGCGACGGGCCGCATCCAACTCCCGGTTACGTTGTACTAATCGTCGATCTTCTATCCGGCGCGGTTCCTTACGCCGGTCCGTGACCGACATCTGCAACGAGGACAATTGGTATTCTGAATCCACAGATGTTTCTCCCATGCGGTTGAGTGAGGTATCCCCCACTATGCTTCCCACGTGATTCATAAGAATTTCGTACTGATGGTCAATGACCGGTTTCATTCCAAATTAACCCACACACGTCTTGCACCCTTAATGATTGGCTTTTCCCTTTGCCAGGATGAACGAAAACGTTCTTCGATCACCGGAACGAAATCTTCAAAAGGAAGCGCCCTCCAAAGCAGACGACCATGACCAAAGAACATTGACGTATAGGAAATTCCCAACCTGATCACCTCTTCAGGAATTCCTGGCTTGACGACTGATTGCCATATCATCGCTTGTCCTTTTCTCCGACAGGACCGATAGACCCCCGGTGAGTGAAAACGTTCACTTGTCGTTAGCGCCCGGAACCTTCTCAGCAAGCATGGGTATTTCCCTTTGAGTGATTCCGGACCGAATCAATCCTTCCGTTTCCTCTATACCTGCACGAACCAATTCAGTGGGCACTTCTAGCATTCGAGTAGTGGGGCTGAAAAAATAGGCGGCACCTTCGATGAGGTCGACCAGATAAGTCTGCTCTTTTTGAATTCCTCCCAGAGTAACGGAGGTGTTTTGATCCAACCGCAGTACCGCTCGATTGGCAAGGGCTATTTCCGCCCGACTTCTATCGCCTACCCGAATACGATCACCCGCACAGAAGATATCGTTGAGACTCACGGGCTGCCACTGCGTGACATTTACGCGGCGCACCTCCACTCTTCCCTGAACGGACGTGGCCGTAGCCACAATCGGATGGCATTCTGTCGCCGATGTGACAGACGGGGAAAACCCGACCGCCAAGAAACTGATGCAAAGTAGCCAAGCGGAACAGACGGTGACCGTTTTCCTGGTCATAATTCACCTTTGTTGAAGAGGTGGCGTTCTTTTTTCTCTCATTTCGATGGTTGGGTGGAGCAGAAACCGAGGAGATTGCGGGTGGAATATCAATACGGTATTCCACTCCCCTTTCTCTCAGAATCTCTGGAAACGATCCCGTTGCTCGGATTCGGAGGCTTTGACGTCACGAGGCGTCGGGTGACGCGAGGGAGAAAGCGTACGAAGGCTGGAGCACATTACGGGTTCATAATTCTGCCATTTGGATCTCCTTCTTTTTTCCGGACAATTTGTGACTCTAGGTTGTTGCTCTCAACGCCGCGCCCTTTTTGTTCTTTAACGTATTCGATTTCATCCACCCATTGTTCCCAGGCTTTGAGAATACCTTTGCAGAGGCGGATAACCTGTCGGTTAAAGATGACGGTTTCTTGTTGCATAG
Source organism: Nitrospira sp. (assembly GCA_020430245.1). GTDB lineage: Bacteria > Nitrospirota > Nitrospiria > Nitrospirales > UBA8639 > Nitrospira_E. The sequence continues at coordinate 11,376 of JAGQKG010000054.1, read as the reverse complement.
CCATGTTCCTTCCCTATCATTTCTGCGCAACAGGCCATCGAACCGTTACGTTGCCTCAACGACTTGATGAATTCTGCCTTCAATTGACTGAGACTTGAGAGGAGGGAACATCCCTGGTCCGCACCTTCTACCTACCTTCGAAACTCACTCCTTTCGTCATGAATTCCTTGGCGACGGCAAGGAACGAAACCGGGAGAGTCGCGGTTCGTTAAGGAAGAAACAATTGCGTATTCACAAAAACGAGGTAAAGCGACTCTGTCTGCATACATGTCGCGAACTCAGTATTCCTTTCTCATGGATTGGGACATTGGCCCCATAATAATATGATTGACCCTACTGGTTGTTGTGCTTTTGATCACGTAATTTTTTAATCAGGCAACTTCAATACCATTTTTATATTGAGTGTTCTTCCCGTTTTTCTTTGCAGATAACTACTTGGCGGCAAACAGATATTTCCGTTTTCAAAGCCTTTTGACTTTTGCTACGCCATTCCTGACATTCCGACAAGGTATCTCTTTGGATACATGCTTTATCTCTTTGGATACATTTTGGGGTTGAGGACTTTTTATTTCGAAATTTCCCACATGCAATCAATTAGGTAGGTCTATTGATATTTATTCAGAATGCTCAATTTTCTCCCTCACATTATTCAGGACAAGGCTGATGTACTGAAATTTTTTATTTAAGAGAAATCACAAAAACCACACGTGTTTCCACGACAGGTATGGGCATTATCGAGATCCTGTAGGTTGAAAGGAAGAAGAACCACCTAAGGTCAATTCGGCAATCTGAAAGGCAGATTACTCAGAGGGGCACATGAGGAACAGGAAATACAGAAGAAAAAGGTCATTGCGATAGCTTCAGTTCCTGGCCTTCTTCCAATATGGTGACGTGAGGGATGTCCAGACGGCTTATTTCATGAATGATTTGGTCTCGTACGGTAGGCTTCATATGGAAGACATATATGGGCAGGTCAGGTTTCCCGATTTTTCGATATTCGTGGGCTAAAAGAGTTGGCGTAAGGTGTTTACTTCGATAGGCCTTCTCTCTCATTGAATCGGGAAAGGATACCTCAATAAAAACTCCTTTTAAATTTGGTATTCGGGCCGCCTCCTGCCAAAGGTTTTCCGTCACATAGGTATCACCACTATAAATCCAGGCCACCTCGTCATCCTGAATAATAAAACCGGCTGTTTCGACGGTATGATTAACGGGAATGGGGGTGACTCTAATTCTTTTAGACAAGCGCCATTCCCGTCTGGGCTCCAATTCCTCACCACGTAGGATGGAATATGGGGATCCCGGAAGATTAAAGAAATTCGGAAAGACCAAATCGTTAAAGACATGCTTCTGAAGTCCACCTAAGACCGAGGGTAAACTTGCTACCACGATTTGATGATCCACCAGTCCGGACATATTATCGACAAGTGGAGGAATACCCTTCACGTGATCAAGATGCAAATGGGAAAGCAGGATATGCTTGATCCGTTTTTGCTCCTCCAATGTGAGTCCCGATGCTAATGTTCCAGCGTCTACCATGAATTCTTCATTAACCAAGAACCCTACACTCCGACAAATATGCTGACGGCTTGGTCTATTCAAGAGCAGGTCAGACCCATGGGCCCCCAACACCCGAATATTCACAAGAAATCCCTCGAATGACAGCCATGATTCATACGTTTGCCTGCACAGGTTGCAAAATTCAAAAACGTAGATATGAGAACCCAATGTCCAGTCGTGGAATCCTCCGCTCTTCGAGAAAAAGACAATCAGATTATCTTGTCTATTTTTAATTTATCCCATTCCATGTCTCATGTCTGTGATGTTCATCACAGTCTTTGTGTGATACTCCTCACACTTTGCCAACTCCATCTTTACTTGAAATAGTGGTTCATCAGGTAACCGTGCGGGTTGTTTGGACAATACGGATCTGTGGGCAGAATCACAGGAAGGGGAAGGGAGGAATGTGTGAGCACATGGGCTCAAGATTGTCAGGATAGACTTACCGACTCTCAATCGTGAAGAACCAAATGAGTCAATTGCACCAAAAAAGAGTCTGTGGGGTTTTATTCCCATAATCTATTGATATAGATGGTGTTCCGGGTAACCGTCAGACTTCCGTTTTCTTTGAGAGCCTTAAGGGTTCGACTCAAGGTTTCCCTGGAGCATCCTACCATTTTGGCTAATTCCTGGAAGGAGGGGCGATTGGATATCAATAATTGTCCATGAAGCTCCACCCCATCCTGGGATTCGGCTAAATTGAGCAGACATCGCCCTACACGCCCATAAATATCGAACATCACGAGACTGCGAACTTGTTCACTGATTTTTCGCAATCGTTGGGAAAGGTTTTTGAGAATTTTCATGGCAATGCCCGGGTGGTTGATTAAAAGTTCCTTCAATTCATTTTGACCCAATAAAAAAAATTCACTCGGTTCCACCGTTATCACTGATGCAGATCGTGGAGCCGATTCCAGGATAGCCATTTCCCCGAAAAAACTGCCTGAACCTAAGTACGAGAGGATAAATTCCTGCCCGTTTTTCCCTGTTAAAAGGACCTTAACTTTCCCTGACAAGATAATGAACAACACGTCGCCTGAATCGCCTTCTTGGAATATGACATTTTTGTTAGGCAATTTTTGACGACTTCCCGAAGCGACCAACAAACTGAGTTCCTCATCCGACAATTCCGAAAAGAGTGGGACATTTTTAATGGCTTGTTTGTACATCACCATGGAAAAAACTTCCCAACGAGTCATTCTTCCCTTGGATTGAGCGGGGATTAGTTCTTCTTCGAAAAAAGCACAATAATTCTGACATCAGCCCATTTTTAGATTTCAAATGCAGCCATCATGCAAAAATAATTCAATAAAGACAACACCCATGTGCATGGCAACCGCTCTCCACTTAGCCTCCCCAGGGAATCACGCTTCCTCGATCCAACTGGTGACCATCGCCGAAACCATCGTCAGGATGGCCAAATCTCCTCATGATTTCAATGCATTCCTTCTCATGTCTCTTTTGTCTGATGTTGAGACACCATCCACATAAACCTCCTTGAAGAGTCGAATAATCCCAAAACGTGTACCAACATGTCAGGCACGGGAACGTCCTTCTTGTCAGAAGGATCGGCGATCTGGGCTTGGCCCTATGGCCAACCTCCTTATGCTGATTCGCGGAAGGAAAATTTTTAGAGTGCACCAGTCTTTCCCAAGTAGGAATTGATGTCGTCCCCAAGGCTTCTTAGTTCACTAGCGCCGCCAAGAACCCGTTTCCTTTAACTTATTTGGATGCGTTTCGGATAATTATAAATTTCCCCTTCCAAATTCATCGCTATTGATATATTTGCGTTCTTTAGCTAGCCTAAAAAAACTCGGATGAGTTTTTTGATCATCCAATCATATCGAAGTTGATAATTTCGGTTTTTTGGAATAGATGAGCTAAATGCTAAATGAAGTATTGATAGAGGAATGAACCAAAACGACTATGCCCCCTGGCTTCGTATTTGTATTCGATGTAATCAGAGCGATGACCAGGAGTAGATTGGATGTTTCAGCACATACCAGTATTGATTAGCTTAATTTATAACGTCATCATTTATCGTTATGGTACACCCCCAGGCCAGACCATCAACGACTTCAGGCTCTAGGCATACAAGGGTAGATAGTGCCATCATTCCAGACGGGTCAGTTTCTCAGCCACCCCGCGAGCCCGTGACTGCACGGGGCAATTCCACGAAACCTCAGTCGGATTTAATTCGAAAAGCCCACGCCGTTCTTCAAAACGAACTCGAATCCCGTACAAGTCTGGGAACGGAGGTCCTGTCAAAGGATGCCCTTCCTAGCTTGCAGGATCTCGAAACCACCGTGGAGCCATTGCGCCAACAGCCAGGGACGTTGGTCGACGCCTTGATGGATGTGCCAAAACATCCGCCAGAGTCCTTGGCCCACATTGCCTCCCGATTCCCCAGACTTGAAGGGTTCCAGCCTGAGGATAATTTCCAACCGATATTCTTACTCAAGATTCCCTTACCCGTCAGTCCAGGGCAAACCAGTCACATAGACTTCACCCTGATCAATGATGACCCGACAGAAACAGCCGAGCATACCCTGTATACGACGAATCTTGTTGGCATGTCTGGGCACAGAATTCCAGAGACATACATAACCGTATTTCCAAATTCGATACGAATCCCGCCTGGGGAATCCGTAGACGGGCGCATTGAGATTCACGTCCCCACCGGCACTCCCCAAGGGAGCTATGGCGGGTTGCTACAGACGGAAGACATCACCCGACTCCAAGCCGTGATCCGCCTTTCTGTTTGTTCCTAAAGAAGACTCAGGCTCTGGACAGGGTTGCGGTGAACCAGGATTCTCAACACACGTGCATGAACCAGAGCCAGGGAAAAAGGGCAAATGGAACTGCACGGAAACGACTGCGATTTTAGAAATTGTGAGAGCGCGGTGAAACCAAGCCTCCGGAGAGTATGTGCCGATGCATGAGGGGGCCAATAGGCAAGAATGCTGTAGGCAATCTTCTTCAGCATTCTGTTCAGAAGGGTTAGGCATGACGTTCGAAGAGATCCTGGATGCGACAAAGAGATTGCTTGAGAGCCGCAAGCGCATAACGTATGGGGCCCTCAAGAGACAATTCAGTCTCGATGATGAGTTTCTCGAGGACTTGAAGGCCGAACTCATCAAAGGTCAACGCGTCGCCGTTGATGAGGGCGGGGAAGTGCTGGTGTGGACTGGCAGGGATGAAGCAACGCCTGGCCTAATCAATAAACAGGGGCAAGGGCCTCGTATTTCGCGAGAAGGTCAGGTCACCCACCAAGCTCGGCTTTCTACTCAGGCTGAACGGCGCCAACTCACCGTGATGTTCTGTGATCTGGTGGGGTCAACAGCGCTGTCTGAACGGCTTGACCCCGAAGACCTGCGCGAAGTCATTGGGGCATACCAGGAGACCTGTGACCACGTCATCCACCGATTTGAAGGCACGATCATGCAGTACCAGGGCGATGGGATCCTGGTGTACTTCGGACATCCTATAGCCCACGAGGATGACGCCCGAAGGGGGGTTCTCGCCGCTCTCGGGATTTTGGATGAGCTTCCGAAATTAAACACCTGCTTGCAGCAGCTTTGCGATGTTGAACTGAGCTTGCGGGTTGGGATCCACACCGGTCTGGTCGTTGTGGGAGAGATGGGAAGATCCGGGTGGCTGCAGACGGTGGCCCTTGGGGAAACCCTCAACGTGGCTTCCCGAATCCAAAGTCTGACTGATCCCAACACCATTGTGATTAGCGAGGCAACACTTAACCTGGTCAAGGGATTCTTCAACACCCAAGCCCTTGGTGAACATACCATCAAAGGGATTTCCCAACCCGTAAAACTCTGGCGCGTGCTAAAGAAAAGTGGCGTTGAAAGTCGTTTTGAGGCCTCAGGTAGCCGTCTGGCCCCTCTGGTGGGGCGGGAGAACGAGGTTGAATTGGTTCTCAAAAGGTGGAAACAAGTTAAGGATGGCATTGGACAGATAGTCATGGTGAAGGGAGAGCCCGGTATCGGAAAAACGCGCTTGGTGGAGGAGTTGAAAGAACATCTCAAGAAAGACAATCCCACGCTTCAGGAGTACCGGTGCTCCCCCTTCTACCAACACACCGCCCTCTATCCGGTCATCAATCTATTGGGACAGTGGCTCCATCTCGGGCAGGAAGATTCGGCAGAGGACAAACTCCGCAAACTGGAGGGCCCACTCAATGGCCTCAAAAATTACCAGCCCAAATTAGAAGCCGTGGCCCTTCTGGCCAATCTGTTGGCGGTGCCGCTGGACAATAAATATGTACCCCTAACGTTCACTCCTGAAACTCAAAGACAGAAGACTCTCGAGCTACTGCGGGATTTACTATTGGAGACATCACCCGGCCGACCGGTGCTTTTTATCTTCGAAGACTTGCACTGGGTCGACCCCACGACGCTCGATTGGCTGTCCATGGTGATTAGGCAAGCCGGCGAAACAAGCGTTCTGGTCATGCTCACTTCTCGCCCTGGTTTTGAGCCGCCATGGTCAGAGCAAGCAAACGTAGGCAATATCTCCCTAAAGCGATTGAGCGGAATAGATATTGGGTCAGTGATCAAAGGAGTGACGGGAGGCAAAACATTGCCTCGGGAGATTGCCGAGCAGGTCGTCAGCCGGACAGACGGCGTGCCGCTATTCGTGGAAGAACTCACCAAATCATTACTGGAATCAGGACTGCTCCGCCAACGGGGAAACGAATATGAGTTAGCGGGGCCACTTTCTTCAATGACGATACCTGCCACACTTCAAGACTCGTTAATGGCCCGGCTGGACAGACTCTCGACAGCGAAACCGGTGGCCCAGCTCGGAGCCACTCTGGGCCGGGAATTCAGCTATGAACTCCTTCACGCGGTGTCCCCGCTTGAGGAGACTTCGTTGCAGATGGAGCTGACACGACTGGAAGAAGCCGAACTCTTGTACCGGCAGAATCTGTTCCCTCAGGCTAAATTCACCTTCAAACATGCATTGATCCAGGAAGCCGCGTACGAGTCGTTATTGAAAAGTAGGCGGCGAGAGCTTCATCATCACATCGCCGAGATACTGGAGAATCGGTTTTCAGCTACGGCAGAGTCCGAACCAGAACTCTTGGCCCATCACTACACCCATGCGGCATGCCCTGAACGAGCTATTCCTTTTTGGCAACGGGCGGGGCAACGTGCGCTGAAACGGTCGGCCAACCCTGAAGCTATTACTCATCTTGGAAAAGCATTAGAGTGTCTGGAGAACCTCCAGGATACAAAAGAACGTCGCGAAACTGAGTTGGACTTGCAACTTTCGTTGATGCCGGCAAACATGGCGATCCGAGGCTGGGCGTCGGAAGAAGTTGAGGCATGTTGTGTGAGGTCTCGCGAACTGTGCATTGAATTGGGTGACCACCAGCGTTTGGTTGGAGCCCTTTGGGGACTGTGGACTGTCCACTTTCTTCGTGCAGAATTGGACAAGGCCCTAGAACTCGCCCAGCAGGTTTTGAACATGGCCTCGGGAGCGGGCATAAAGATGCTTGAGGTGACGGGTCACCACGCTGTCGGCTTCACCAAATACTTTCGTGGAGACCTGCAAGGAGCAAAGCAACACGCCGACGACGGCATCAAGGCCTTCGAGCTGGACACCGAGAGGCAGATTGTCCATGCCTTCCAAATTTCCTCAACGATGGCGCTCCGTTTCTTCCTCTCGGCTAGTCTTTGGTTCTTAGGGAAACCAGAGGAAAGCTGGCAAGAACGCAAAAAGACTTCTTCACTCATTGGGGACCTGAATCATAAACCGAGCCAAGCGGCATTCATGTCCTTTGAACTTTGCTTCTATCTCTATTCCCGAGACCCGAAACGAATGAGGCAGGCGGTGGAAGAGCTAATGAAGCTGTCCGAGGAGGAGGGATTCTTGCTGTACGTTCCGGTCGGAATGATGTATTTGGGTTGGGCCTTGGCCGAGGAGGGAAACGTTGAAGAAGGCCTCCAGCAGATGGAACGAGGCAAAAATCTCTATTACAACTGGGGAAATCGCATAAAATTCGTTGAGATTTTGGTGATGTATGCTGAGATTCTACGGAAGGCCGGACGAATGGAAGACGCACTGCGCGCTCTTGAAGAAGGAATGAATCACGCCAATACTCATCAAGAGCGTTTGTTGGAACCAGAGTTGTACAGAATCAGGGGAGAAATCTTATTTGAGCAAGGCAATGAGCCTGCTGCCGCTAAAGCACTCGATCAGGCGATCGAGAAAGCTCAGAAGCAAGGTGCAACAATCTTGGAACTACGAGCAGTGATAAGCAAATGCCGTCTCTGTAAATCAAAGGAGAAGAAAGAGGAGACTCGAAGCCATTTACGTCAAGTTTACGATTCTTTCACAGAGGGTTTTGACACGAAGGATTTGTTAGAAGCGAAGAATCTGCTCCAGGAACTGGGACCCACTTAATTGAAAGGGAAAGGCTTAATGGTCTATACGAACGACGGACTGACGCTAGTCTATGATACTCCCGACGCTCCCGCACCCCAAGGAGAACAAGCACCGGACATCGATACGTCCGTCACCGTGATTTTCAAACCATTCTGCCCCAGCAACGCGGTCGCCGTACACTATAGGATAAATCGAGGCCCCGTTCAAACCCTGCGTGCGGTCTCTTGCCAAACTGATTTCAGCCAGAACGCTCAATATTTTCGAGCAACGTTTCCCAAACTCGCTTTGGGACAGTTGGTCGATTACGGCATCACTGGCTACTGTGCGGGTCGCCGGGTTCCAGATCCGATGGTGGCCAGTAAATTGCCTAACTCCTTCCGGATTGGGGAATTGAAGGAGGCGAGTACAACTCAGCCCAGGTATAGCGTTGAAGACGAGTCCCAAGGTTCGGTATTCCCGCTTAACCAGATTAGCTACGAGTTTCTGGCTGGGTTTACTATCACGATTGAACCCCCAAGAATTGTTGGTTCTACTCCTGACGGCATTCGCGTCACATGGAACGCTGCGACCGGCAGCGTGGCGGGTCCAAAGTTGAGGGGCAAAGTACTTCAAGGTGATGACTGGATGCAGATCAGACCAGACGGCATCGCAAACCTCAACGTCCACGCTTTATTGGAAACAGCCGAAGGTGTGAGGATTATGATGACCTATTCAGGCATTATTGAACTGGGAGAAGAGGGATATCAGAACTTTTTATCCAACAATGTGCCAAAGAGGTTGAGGGTGTGGACGACGCCGCGCTTCCTGGCCGGTGACCCAAAGTATAAGTGGCTCAACCGGCTCCAGTGCGTGAGCATCGGAGAAGTGTCTTTAAAGGAGTTGACCTATGCCTACGACGTACACGCCCTCAAGCTCAAATGAGCCGACCCCAAGAGTGGGGTCCGGCAGGCAGATCATCGAGAGATTCCCTTTGCGAAAACCAGAATGGCCTGTGCCTACCATTGCAGCTCAGCCTTATGGCCCGGCCAACTTGTAGGCATATTCAAGACAGACTTTTTAAGATGAGCCCTTAAACCATCAGGTCATCTATATCATAGAAAATCGGTGAACCAAAGAGAGGAGAAGCAATGGGAAACGAATGCTGCCCTATTGAATGGACTGAAGAACAATGGAACCAAGTGCAGGAAACCGTGCGTAGCGAGGCCGCCAAAGTCCGGGTCGCAGCATTGGCCTTGCCGATCTACGGACCTCTGCCATGTGATGCTGAATCGGTGTCGCTGCAGGAGGTCCGGCGGGAGCCCACGGCAGAAACCCATATCCTTACCGCCCTGGCAGACGAAATGAGGACCCAGGCAATCTCGGGTGCACCTTTACCTCAGGTTCTTCAGGCGTTAGAGGGTAGGGTGAGAGCTGTTGAACACTCAGCCGCTCGGCGGCGTGGCGAAGCGCAAGAACGCCTAATGGTAGATGACACCAGGTGTAGGCCGCTCACCAAAATCTCCGTGAATGTCTATCTCACAAGCGCGCAGCTTTGCCAGCCGGACCTCGCCAGCGCACTTATCCTGTTCCGACGTGCTGCAAATCTTATCGCACGTGTCGAGGACAGGATTGTGTTTGGGGGACAGCCCGGGCCCGATCCAAACCCTCAGGTACTCAATATTAACCCCCCTATCTTCAGAGTTGCGGGCGGTGAACAATTCCGGGGTCTCATTGCCGAAGCACGTGCCCTCACCCCGCCCAACTGTATCCCGGTTCCCATTGGACCTCCCTCGCAAAATATCGTGACCGCCGTGGCCAATGCGGTCACAAACCTCGAAGAAGAGGGACACCTTAGTCCTTTCGCCCTCGTGCTAGGGTCCAATCTCTTTATTAAGGCTCATGATCCCAGCCCCTCGCTTGTTCTGCCTGCAGACCGAATCAAACCTCTGTTGGGGGGGGGGCCGCTGCTGCGCTCCACTACAATTCATGAGGATGAAGGGGTGCTTATCTCACAGGCAGGGGAACTTGTCGATCTGGTTATGGCCAACGACATTTCCGCCAAGTATTTGCAGACGACATTGGAGCCGCGTCACGTCTTTCGCGTCTCCCAGCGCATGACCTTAAGAGTCAAGCAACCAAGGGCCATCATGGCCTTGCTTCCTAACTGCTAATGCCTGAATCAACCGGTTGGAATACAGACTGCTTCAGAGTCGCACGTAATGAGTGCTCTTACGTTTTCATAGAATAAAAGCAATCCTTACAAGGAGGAGTGCCATGGGATCAGATTTGGTGCCGGTGCCTTACAAAAATGGGTCCTATTGTAGAAGAAAGGGCGATAAGCTAATTGTTGTGATAAAAAATAAAGGAGATGACCCAGCTGATCATGACACACATACCAAGGTAATCTTCGGGCAGGGGGGGGTTTATGGTGAGCAAGAGCTGCCAACGGCTACGAATGGTTTAACGAAGGCCAACCCTCCAATTGAATTAGAATTCGATCGCCCAAAAGAGGAATGCTTTGATCCTGACTGTGAGTTTTATATCATCGTAGATTCGAAGAACGAGTTAACCAACGAAAATGAAGAAGATAAACACAACAATAAGGTCCGTGGGGTCTGTTTTAATAAGGTCCCGAAACCCGACCTCATACCAGAGAGATTTGAGGCCACCAATCACTATTTCGAACGTGTCCTCCCTAATGCTACTAAGCTCAAAGTGAAAATCAAGAATCAAGGCTCGGCCACTGCAGGGGCATCAAAAACAAAAATAGAATTCGCCGGAAGCAGCACCAACCTACCCCCCAAGAATACGCCGGAATTAGACCCAGGCGAGGAGAAAGTGCTTGAGTTCGATATACCGGCGGACAAACAAGCAAGTACCTTCACGATCAGAATAACTGCCGATGTTGAGAATAAAGTAACCGAATCGAACAAAGACAACAATCAGGTTGTTGACACTTGGGTAGTAGCAGACGCGTTCTTTTGATAGAAGCTGCTGAAAAATGAATGTGAGATATAGTGGGCATATCCTGATTTATTGAGTCTCCGAGGGATAGACCCACGGTTTCCATAGATGTGGCGACGGGTCAAGCCTGACCAACGATTATGAACGTGAGCGCCGAATCGTTACCGATGCGGGTAGAGAGTGCCGTTGAGGATTACCGTTCAATTCGATTTGTCCGCCCATGGGGACAAATCGAATTGAAAGCCATGACTCTTCTTCCCAATCCAAGACGCTCGGTGCAAGTTCTGAAGCGCCGAGACAAGCCGCCAAAAACCCTGAGAGGAACTGCGTTTTGCTAAAAAAGGTGATTATTCTGGGTGGTGGGGTCGGTGGAATGAGCGCTGCCCACGAGTTGATTGAACGTGGTTTCGAGGTTGAGGTCTATGCACGGCAAAACATCCCTGGAGGCAAAGCGCGGAGTATTCCGGT
>JAGQKG010000053.1 GCA_020430245.1 Nitrospira sp. | reverse complement strand
CCCAACAGCCTTTTCTGGCCGAGTTGACAGAAACATCTTGAATTCCGTAAATCCAAAAGTCCCTAGCATACTCGTAATAAATTTCAGGACATTTTCTACCTCTTCACCCAACTGGTCCGGGCGGCAGAATAAATGCGCATCATCTTGGGTAAATCCCCGTACCCGCATCAGCCCATGCAGGACTCCGGATCGTTCGTACCGGTAAACCGTTCCCAGTTCCCCGTAACGGATAGGCAGGTCACGATAACTGCGTAGATGTGTTTTATACACCATGATATGAAACGGGCAATTCATAGGCTTTAACTGATATTCACTGGATTCGACAGGCATGGGGGCAAACATATTTTCTTTGTAGAAGTCCACATGCCCGCTGGTTTTCCATAAATCCAACCGAGCAACGTGGGGTGAATAGACCAACTCATACTGGTTGGCCACATGTTGTTCCCGCCAAAAATTTTCAATCAGCAGACGGATTTGTGCCCCTTTAGGGTGCCATAAAATCAGACCGGGTCCGGTTTCCTCCTGAATACTAAATAAATCGAGGTCTTTCCCGAGCTTTCTATGGTCACGACGCTTGATCTCCTCTAAATTGTCCAAATAAGCCTGCAAGGCTTCTTTGGAAGGGAAGGATGTGCCATAAAGCCGTTGCAACATGGGGTTTCGTTCATCCCCTCGCCAATAGGCTCCTGCACTATTCAGAAGTTTGAATGCTTTGACATAGCCGGTGGCTGGCAAATGAGGGCCACGACAGAGGTCGACGAAGTCCCCTTGAGTATAAGCGGACACCGGTTCTCCATCAGGAAACCCCTGAATGAGCTCTACCTTATAGAATTCCCCACGATTTTTGAAAAACTCTATCGCCTCTTTTTTGGAGAACTCACGTCTCGAAACCGAAAGATTCCGCTTGATGATTTCCAAAGCTCGGGCTTCGATTTTTTCTAAGTCTTCCGGGGTAAACGGGCGCTCAAAGGCAAAGTCATAAAAAAACCCCTCTTCGATGGCAGGACCAATAGTCAATTGTGCAGCAGGGAAACACTCCTTCACCGCTTGGGCCATGATATGCGTGCTACTGTGCCGATAAATTTCTTTGCCTTCCGGTGAATCAAACATCAACGGCTGCAAGGTTGAATCGGTCTCCAAGGAAGCCAGAAGGTCTATTTCCACTCCATTGGCCTTCACGGCAAACACCTCAGGTGGAACGGCTCCCTTCAATCGTTCTAGTGCCGCCTTGGCCGAAATCCCTTTAGGAAGAGCCTGGCTACTTTCGCCTTGCAGTGAGACCTGAATAGATTCCATTACAGTATAAAAACCTAATTTAAAAAGGATCTACAATCCATGATGAACGCAAGAAAAGGCACCATTCCTCCCAAATTGAGGAACCTGGAAACCTGTCGGGCTTTTTTTTGGAAAAAGATAATGGTAGGCGCGGGCGGTATTGAACCGCCGACCTCTACCGTGTCAAGGTAGCGCTCTCCCCCTGAGCTACGCGCCTATATCTTACCGGCCATATGCTAGACTGCATGGGTGGTCTTGTCAAGAAATGGTTTATTTTTCAAGGGGAACGGGAAAGACTATCCAGCGGAATCCGATGCCGTCTTCTTGCGTTTTCCGGCCGTGGATTCCTTTAGCTGATTGACGGAGATTTGAAATTCTGTAATTTTTTTCCTGAGCGTATTACGATTGAGGCCAAGAAGCCGGGCTGCTTTAATCTGATTGCCATGGGTTTCCCGTAAGGCCAGTTCAATCAAGGGCCTTTCAACTGCTCTCATTAAGGTGGGATAGAGATTTTTTCCTGAGCCGACATTCATCGCTCGAACAAATTCTCCTAATTTTTTTTCCACATAGCTGGCCAAATTTACATCTTTCGAATCGAGAGCCCCATCCTCCGATGGTTGGTCTCCCATGACCTGCCTGATCTGATTCATCGTACTCCAGGCGGGCAAAGGTCCGGCATAAATAAATGTCTCGGACAAATTCAATTGCCCATTCAGTACCGACAAGGCAGGGAAAAATTTCTTCCCGGATTCATCAAGAATCACGCCGGTAAATTGTTGAGAGCGCATGGCCGTTTCCAAGGAGGAACAGTCATCCAACACCGTAATGGTGTTCTGGAGATCAGGACCCTGAACCCGCGACTTGAGATTGGGATCTTGGGTCAACAGAGCAAACCGTATGTGAGAAGGGTTCAAAGACACGTTATTTAGGTCAGGTGAAATGCAAACGAGGATTATGTCGGAACATTATTTAAAAATCAATTGAGGTCTATCTCCTAGGTTGGGAAGCTCAATCAATTCCCAAAATTGGACCCAATATACGCAATGTGCCCCAAATCAACACACCCCCAATCGCATCTAACAACAATCCGGCTTGTACCATTCGGAGAATCGGGATTCTGCCCGTTCCATAGACAATGGCATTCGGGGGAGTCGAAACAGGCAACACAAATGCTAGGCTTGCAGCCATACAGGCCCCCAGCACCGGAGGGACAGGAGAAAGATTGGCCGTGTGGGCAATGGCGATGAGCACCGGCACAATCATACTGGTGGCTGCGGTATTCGACGCGAGTTCCGTGAGCACCAGGGCCGTAAGAATTGCCACACCCGTTAAACCCCAAACGGACTCAATGCCAAACATAGCCACCATACCCTGTCCAATCGCTTTCGCCAATTCGGTTTCCACCATCAACTCTCCAAAGGCGATGCCTCCCCCGAATAACAGGATCGTTCCCCAATGAATATTGGCGGCTTCTTTCCAGGTTAGGGTGAATTTCCCCTGTCGGAAATTCAAGGGCAGAAAGAACAAGAGCCCAGAGGCCAAAATAGGCACCAATTCTTTCGGCAAATGAGCACGAACCCATTGCACGACGGAATGATCCCCTTCAAACCATACTGAAAGTATTGCCGGGAGTAGCCACAACATGACAGCCAACACAAACACCGCAAACGTATATTGCTCCCCCCGTGCCCAGGGAAGGGGGGCTGAAATCTTGAGAACAGGAGATCCTTCGTGAAAGGACGAGTGAGAAGGGGGAGGATGTAACCAATACAAAAGAGTAAACATCACGAGCAGCATCACACTTGCCAACGGCAATCCGATCAGCAACCATTGGTCAAATGAAATAGTGAAATGGGCTTGCTGGGCTAACAATCCCACACCGATTAAATTCGGCGCGGTGCCAACGAGAGTGGCCACTCCCCCAATACCGGCGCCATAAGCCAGACACAGTAAAAACCCGGTGTCAAAGTTCTCCATATTAGGATAGCCTTGACGAAGCGCCCGCAATACACCAAGCGCAATGGGCAACATGACCGCCGTTGCCGCGGTATTGTTAATCCACATGGACAGGCCTGCAACAGCCAAGCTCATAGCCATCATAATACGAATAGGATTGGAACCCACACACTTCCGCGACAAAAGCCAGTTACCAAACCGGCGGTCCAACCCGTGAAGGGATAGGGCCTCCGAAATAAAAAAACTGCCAATAAACAGGAAGATGATGGGGTGGGCAAAGGCGGAAAACACGGATTGCATGTTCCCTAACCCGGCGACAACACACAATCCACAGCCCAGCAAAGCAGTAATGGGCAGTGGAATAGGCTCGGTAATCCACATCACCACGACCCAGCTTAAAATTGTTGCCAGGGTTCTCGCGGGGTCGGACAGGGATTCGGGAAGCAGCACAAACATCAACCCGGCAATGAGCGGGGCAGCAATGAGACCAAATTGATGCGCTGGAATGGCGGTATGGGGACCTAGACCGGATTGGCTCATGCAGCTACTTGGAATGGACGCACTCAGGCTTAGAATGTCCGGTTAGGTCTGAGACCACGACCGCATATCCTAATCTTTCCTATTTGCCGAATTGGTTTGTCGGGTAACCTCTCTAGGATTTGGCGTATACAGCAGGTATCATACAGAAAACGGGATATGTGAGATAGAGACCCCTATGAAAGGATTCCACGATTTATCATTATGCAATCAAAAATTCATACCTTGGATAGTCTCTTACAACGAATTACCGTTCATCAAGGGGCAGGAGAATCCATTGTCTTTACAAATGGATGTTTTGACTTGCTTCATATCGGACATACGCGATATCTGGCAGAAGCCAAACAGTTGGGAGATCGATTAGTGGTCGGAGTCAATAGCGATAGTTCAGTCCATCAATTGGATAAGGGGAAGAATCGACCAATCCAAACCGATGCACAACGGGCAGAGGTCATTGCCGCATTAGGTTGCGTAGATTACGTCATACTTTTTGACGAGCCGGACCCCTTGAATCTTATTAAGGCTATACAACCCAACGTCCTTGTGAAAGGAGGAGATTGGACCTCGGAACGAATTGTCGGAAAAGATTTTGTTGAGGAACGGGGAGGATTTGTACGAACGATTCCACTTGTCTCCGATATTTCGACCACAACGATTATTGAACGAATCCTTGCCACTCACGGAATTAGCCCATCCTCCTAGTCCGCACGTTGAAAACTTTTTTCGTGGTGCACAGATCATGAACGTCCCTTCCGTCTTCCAGCATTTTGCAAACCAGCTGCGCACGGTCGCTCCAGCGATCCCGGAGCAGACGCCCCCGCTCTGTCTGCTGAGTACGCAACAGGCCTGCCTCGCCCTAGCCATGACTTTGTTCACACTTCCTGAAAAAAAGTCCGTCGGCGCGGACAGCCAAACACACCTCATCATCACGCCCACACAAGAACAAGCCGAAGAATTGTATGAAGACTTGGAATTTTTCTTCTCGTTCATCGGGCGAGATCACGAGTCATTGGCCTTGTTCCCTCCATGGGCCACCATTCCCTATAACCCGGCATTGCCGGCCCACAGTGTTATTTGTCAGCGCGTTCGTTCGCTACACCGGTTGTCTCGGGGTGAAAGCACGGTCATAGTGAGCTCGCTTCCGGCCATCTTACATAAACTGCTTCCGCCGGAGGTCTTCGCTCAAGCATGTTTTTCTCTCAAAGTAGGCGAGACGTGCGAGCGTGAGGTGCTTCTTCGTTCATTAATCCGGCTGGGGTATGAACGTGGATCGTTGGCTGAAGTCCCCGGCGAGTTCAGCGTACGTGGCGGTATCGTGGATATTTTCTCCACAGCTCAGGACCATCCTGTCCGTGTTGAATTTCTTGGGGATACGGTCGAATCCATCCGGACTTTCGATCCCTCAACTCAAGAATCCATCACCCATCTCAAAGAAACCTGGGTCCTACCCACCCGGGAATTTATTCCTCCTGATTCCGGGAAACCGAATAGCGCTACCGAACCCATTCAGGCAAGCATTGAATGGGATCTTCCCCGGTATTATCCCACACTCGTCACATTGTTTGAGTACATTCATACCCCAATCACTGTCTCTTTCTACCGCCCGGTCGATCTGGATGCTGCGGCTGCGCAATTTTGGAATGCGTTGCTAGAAACATGGGAACACCTCCAGCCTGGCCAAGGCGCCGCCTCCACTCACGCCGATCCCGATCAACTCTATGAAATGTGGGAAACCATTAAAACCTATACCAGCATGTGTCCAACGATATGGTGGGATAACGTGGCTCCTGATACCAGCACCATGCCCTGTGTGCCTGTTTCCTTACAGGCTCAGTCTCCCAGCAGTGTCGGGGTTGGCATTCGTGGGCTTCCCTTTAAGGAGACCCTGTCCAAACTGGACCAATTGCGGGCGGACTCCGAGATCTTTTTTGTGGCCCGCAGTCCGGGACAGGTGGAACGCCTGTTGTCCCTCTTGCATGACCACGGCTTCCCGGCCAACACATGGCAACCCCCTTTCCCTCAACCACCCACGGATGCCCGCGCCCCCTTTTACTGTCTTGAAGGAGACCTCTCGGCAGGGTTCCTTTCACCTGACGGGCACCTCGCATTCGTCACCGAGGAAGAATTATTTGGGAAGGGCATCCGGCATCGTCCCCATACGAAATCTCCTACTGCCAAATTTTTCTCGTCGTTGGAGGATCTGAAAGAAGGCGATCTCGTCGTTCATCTCCAACATGGAATTGGACGGTACCTCGGTTTGCGGCGCTTAGAGGTTCAAGGCTTTACCAGTGATTATTTGCTCTTGCAATTCGGCGGAACCGATACCCTGTATGTCCCGCTGGACCGCCTAAACCACATCCACCGCTATCGGGGAGCGGAACAACGGTCACCCAGACTGGATCGGCTGGGAGGCACGGCCTGGGGCAAAACCAAGGCGAAAATCAAAAAAGACATCGAGGATATGACCGAGGAACTTGTAGCACTCTATGCCAACCGAGAGGTAGCCAGACGGACCGCGTATCAGGAGGACACGCTCCTGGTACATGAATTTGAAGCAGGATTTGAATATGAAGAAACGCCTGACCAACTTCGAGCCATTGAAGAAATAGGACGAGATATGGAATCCCCAAAACCCATGGACCGCCTGGTCTGTGGCGATGTGGGATACGGCAAAACGGAGGTCGCCATGCGTGCCGCCTTTAAGGCGATCCAGGCCAACCGGCAGGTGGCCGTCCTGGTCCCCACGACCTTGCTGGCGCAACAACATTTTGAAAATTTTTCATTACGGTTTGCCCCGTTCCCAGTCAAAATCGGAATTTTATCCCGATTCCAATCAGCCAATGAGATTAAAGCTACACTGAAAGACCTGGCTGCCGGCGTGATCGACATTGTGATCGGGACGCATCGGGTCGTGCAGAAAGATGTCGTCTTTAAACAATTGGGCCTGGTGATTATCGATGAAGAACAATGGTTTGGTGTCCGCCATAAAGAACGACTGAAGCAACTTCGGACCCAGGTCGATGTGCTCACCCTGTCCGCGACCCCTATCCCCCGAACTCTGCAGATGGCCTTTTCCGGAGTCAGAGACTTATCCGTCATTGAGACTGCGCCTCCGGGTCGTTTGGCGGTGGAAACCCAGGTTCTCCGATTTGATGCGACAGTGGTACGCGAGGCCATTGCCCGGGAACTCGCTCGTGGAGGGCAGGTGTATTATGTGCACAATCGGGTGGAAACCATGGAGCAGACAGGTGCGTGGTTACAAGATCTGGTTCCCGAAGCACGGATATTGATGGCACATGGTCAAATGAATGAACAATTATTGGAACGAGTCATGTTACGGTTTTTCCACCAGGAAGCCGATGTCCTGCTGGCCTCGGCCATCATCCAATCAGGGTTGGATATTCCAAGCGCCAATACCATCTTGGTTGATCGGGCCGATTTGTTCGGGCTCTCCCAGCTGTATCAACTTCGCGGACGAGTCGGGCGCGGCGGGCAACAAGCCTTTGCCTACCTCTTTATTCCGAACGAGGAGACCCTGAGTACAGACGCACAAAAACGCATGAACGCCATTCAAGAATTTGCGGAACTTGGCTCCGGATTTCGGATCGCGGCCGCTGACCTTGAAATCCGGGGAGCGGGAAATTTACTCGGAAAGCAACAGTCCGGCAATATCGCCGCCGTCGGGTTGGACCTGTACTTACAAATGGTGGAGCAGGCTGTTCAGCAGCTTAAAGGCCAGGAAGTGGAAGAAGAATGGGAACCCACTCTTCAACTTGATGTTTCAGCCTTCATTCCCGAAGAATATGTAGAAGACGCCTCTCAGCGGCTGGGACTCTATAAACGGTTATCTGGGAGTGATCGGTTAGGGGATTTGGCCTTATTATATGGGGAAACGCTTGACCGGTTTGGATCGCCACCTGCCGCCATGGAACGACTCTTTGAAGTCATGCAAATCAAGGTGTTGGCCAAGGCCCTGCAACTCGAGTATGTCGAAGTCCGCGGCGGACTGATGAGCTTGCGTTTTCATGAACGGGCCAAGCTCCCGGAACAGGGGATCCGCGGGTTGATGGACAGTTGGAAGGATCGTCTGGACTGTCTTTCTCCTCGTGCCTATCGTTTGACCCTGCCCGAGGAAGATTGGGCCTCTATGTATCCCAGGGCTAATACGATTTTACAAGAACTCTATCAGTCGATGGGCAAAGAAGAAGTGAGAACGTAACATGAAGGGCGTGCGGGTATGCCTAAAAGGCTGGCCTTTTCAGATGCTCCCCGTCTGGGTGGTGGTGGGCCTTCTCTTCTTTCCTGGGGAGAGCTTGAGTCTCACCGACCGGATTATTGCCGTGGTGAATAAAGAGGTGATTACGTGGTCTGATCTTGAAAAAGAATTACGCGATGAGTATAAGCGCCTGAACGCCAAATATCACGGAGAGGAACTGAACCGGCGGTATTTCCAGAAGCAACGAGAAGTCCTGAACCACTTGATTGATGATCATCTCATGATTCAAGAAGCTCAAGCCAAGGGGCTCTCTGTCACTCAGGACGAAATCGATGAAGCCTTGCGGCGAACTCCGCTGCCACCCACTCAGACGGAAGAAGAATTCGGGCATCAAATGCTCCTCAAAAAACTCTTTGACTTCGAGATTCGCCGGAACATTGTCATAGAAGAAGAAGAAATCCGGCGGTATTATGAGGCCAACCCCACACTCTTTCTCTCACCGCCCCGGTATCGACTCCAGCAAATTCTGCTAGCCGGGCAGGAAGGCTATGAACGGGAGAAAGCCAAGAACAAGGCCAGAACCATGTATGCCGCATGGACACCGAATACAACCCTCAAGGATTTCGCCACCAGGTATTTCGAGCAAATTCATGAATTAGGCTGGGTACAGGAAAATGAATTATTGGCCCCTCTGAGGGAGGTGGTCAAGGAACTGAAACCGGGACAGATCTCGGCCCCTATTGAAACCCTCTTAGGATTTCACCTTATTATGGTAGAGGACATTCAACAACCCCAACCGTTTCCGCTTGAAGTCGTGGAACGGGATATCCGTGCGTTGCTTACTAAGCAACGATCCGAGGAAGCGTATCGAAATTGGCTTGCCGATATCAAACAAAAAGCCTTCATCGATGTGAGGCTTAAATAATGGCGTGCATTTCACTATTGATGGCTTAAGACCTTCTCCCATCACGGATCCTTACCATTCTCTATCCTACACTTGGTCTAAACGCCGATAGGTTTTCTGGGCAAGATTGTAAATCTCAATAAAACCCGCAGACGCATTCTGGTTGAAGCTCGCATCCTTATTAAAGGTGGCCAGATTGGCATCGAATAGGGAATAAGGAGATTGCATCGCGACCACGTCAGCTTTTCCCTTAAACAGCTTTACTTTCACCCTTCCCTTCACACGCTGATTGGCGGAATCCTGAAACGCATGGATGGCATCCATTGACGGGTCAAACCATTTGGCGCCATAACAGGTGTACGCCCACTTTTCATCAATGATTTTTTTTAGTTCGTTTAAGTCACGGGTATTGACAAGTTTTTCCAGATTAAAATGCGCTTTGATCAGAATTTCCGCTCCCGGAGCCTCATACACGCCACGAACCTTCAATCCGACCAAACGGTCCTCCGTCAAATGCACAATACCAACTCCATGCCTTGCGCCTACAGCATTGGCGCGTTCAATGATCTGGCAAAGAGACAGATCCTCACCATTGATTGAACAGGGAATTCCATTGTCGAACCCGACTTCCACAATTTCCGGTTCATCCGGAGCCTGTTCCGGGGGAATGCAAACCTGCAGAAACTTTCGTAAATCAGGAATGCGGGCCGGATCCTCAATATCCCCCCCCTCATTGGTTGAGCCCCACATATTGTCATCATGCGAATACAAGTAGCCTTTATTTTGTTTAATGGGGATATCGTGTTGTTTGGCATAATCAATCTGTTCATCCCGGCCCATACTCCATTCTCGAACCGGAGCGATCACTTTCATCGTGGCATCCAAGGTCGTGATGTAATTTTCAAAACGAACCTGATCATTTCCTTTTCCCGTGGAGCCGTGAGCAACGACCTTGATTCCCCGCTCTTTGGCCACACGCACGGCAATTTCAGAGAGTGTCACTCGAGCAAGGGGAGTCGAGAGAGGATATCCTCCCTGGTAATCCGCATTGGCTTTAATTGCCCGGGACAGCAGTTTTTCAGCAAATTCTTCCCTGGCATCAATGACCACAGCCTCCTCGGCACCGAGCTTGATCGCCTTGGCTTTGACCGCTTCCAGGTCCTCGTGTAATTGGCCCACATCGACGGTAAGCGCCACGATGGAACAGGCATAGGCCTCCTGGATCCATTTGAGCATAATGGAGGTATCCAGCCCTCCCGAGTAGAGTAAAACACACTTATCGAAAGTGCCCTTTTTGGCTTCGTGAGATGCAATTTTCTGATACGCGATTTTGGAATCCATACGGTGTTCACCTAAAATGAGGTTGTAAAAATTTGTTGGACCATCGCCATTTGTTCTACTCCAAGAAATTATTTTTTAATTGAATAACAACTCACAAGCAAGAGGGATTCCACGTTAGATGGTGACATACCGATCGACCACAGCGGCGCCCACCGCATCACCCCAGACATTCACTGCAGTTCGAAACCGATCGATTAACCAGTCAATAGCTAAGAGTAACCCCAACCCTTCCAGTGGGAGCCCGACTGCCTGTAACACCACGACCATCGTCACAAGACCAGCTTCAGGGATCCCCGCAGCCCCAATGGTAGAGACCGTCGCCACAACAAACAAAACTATAAGCGCCCCAGTGCTTAAATCAATCCCCCAGGCTTGAGCAATAAACACCGCAGCCACCGCTTCATACAATGCCGATCCATCCATATTGACCGTTGCCCCGACTGGAAGGACAAACCGGCTTGATCGACTGCTCACCCCGGCACGTTCAACCCCTTCCATCGTCAGAGGCAAGGTCGCAGACGAACTCGCAGTGGCAAATGCACTTGTGAGGGCTGTGCCAAGAACGCGCATATACGCCAAGGGATGACGGCGACCGGCCATATGCAAAATGAGCCCCAGAACAATTCCGGCATGGATCGCCAAGCCCAGAAGGACCGTAACCGTGAACAACCCCAAACCCACCAAAAGCGCGAGAATCCCGTCAAGCCCTCCTGCGCTTGCCAGACGCCCTGCCACCAAGCCAAACACGCCAATGGGACCGATCCACATTACGAGGTGAACCAGCTTCATGATCGCCCCAAACACCCCTTCGAAAAACCTGAGCACCAATGTACCATTTTCCCCGACCGTCGTCAGGACCGCCCCGAATGCCAAGGAAAAAATCACCAATGGCAGCAATTCACCTTGCGAAGCAGAGGCGAATAGGTTCGGAGAAATAAATCCGCGAAGCAAGTCGAGCCACCCGGTTTGGATCGCCACCTCAATTCCGGAAGGAGCCACTGCCGGGGCAATATCAGTCCCAACTCCAGGTTTAATGAGACCGACGAGGATCATCCCCAGCCCAATGGCCATGCCCGAAGTCATCAAATAGTAGATGACGGTCGCTCCTCCCAATTTGCCCAAATAGCGAATATCACCCAGTGATCCAACCCCTTGGATAATTGAAGCCACGATCAAGGGCACCACCAGCATCCGCAACATCCTTATCCACAGCTCGCCAAGAACTTCCACATGGCGAGCAGCTTCCGGGGCCAGAGCGCCAAGTACCCCGCCAGCGACGGCACCGGTCACCATGAGCCACACAAGAGGACCATGGCCATTTCCACGATCTACAGAAAGGGGTTGTTTGGTAATGGGACAAACCTGATTTTAGGGAGAGGAAAAGTTACTTGGTCTTTTTCGCTAATTTTTGTTCGGGTACCCGTGCCCCCTGGGCATTGGCCGTTGCCTGCCTCACAAGGTCATCGGAACTATCGAGGGAAATAATGGGTTCAAGTTTATGATGCAGGTAAATGAGCGCTCTGGAGGGTTCCACCCCAATTTGCCAACCATGATCCTGGTCAGACCTCAGTTCTTGGATATAGGCAATGGCCGATGCACTGATAACCGTCTGGCGCTCCCCTGTCAGGGTTGATTGCCTGACATGTAAAAAGGACATACTCCACCCCTTCCAAATCTTAAAGGCTCACAGGTTTATAACCAGGTAAAGGCCTGTCCCCACCCTTCCTTCGCATGTGCGGTTACCTCATCAATGATTTCGGCCGGAACGGCCTTTGGGTCCCCTACTTCCATCTGATTATAGTGAAACGCATAGATATGAGCGGCAAAATGTTCGAAGGGTAATGAGGATTCTCCTGGGATTTCCCAGTGACCGACCACAGACGGTTCAACCCCTTTCCCCCAATTCTGGCGGCCCTCGTTGTTTGGATTGAAAAAATAGACGCGAACCTTCCCTTCTTCATCCTCCGCAATACGCTGGATGGAGACAGCGTGATATCCTAAAAAAACTCCGTGAACGTTGGTAATGAGGAGCCCAACCGGATTGGGATACACCAAATCATACCCCCCGTCATATAATGGGTGATGGGTGGCATAAAATAACCGTAAAAAATCCTCGTATCCGGAAACGGTCTGGTTAGTCAGATTAATTGAAGTCAGGCTGTTTGGTACCCAGCGACCGTACAAAGCCGGGTTCACCCATTTGTGTGGATCTTCACCTCGTAAAGCCGCACGCTTCATCTTTTCATCGTAGATACGATCCAGATGGGGCACCAAAATGCGTGAAACGGGATCGAGCTTCAAATCAAATTTTCCATCCGCGACTCCTCCCCCAATTTCTCCGGATAAGATCGGCGATCCCTCAAACAGAAATTCAACAGTGTCATCTCGAGCCGCACTGGCTAGCAATTGCAGCAAGTATCCGGGATCGTGGAGACTCCAGAGACTCAGAGCTCGAGCGCCCTGGCAGGTCGGGTTGTTTCCCTGCCCTACCCCCAACGGTTGCCCCAATATGGCTATAGCTCCCCCTACAATGGCAGCGTTGGCACTAATGCCAGACCCACGAGGTAAATGTTTCTTGGTCACTTGTTGGGCAGTCGGACACAAATCAAGGTTGACCAATTTAGTCAGACCGTCCGAAACCTCCGGGCGTGCCAGGAGCATCCGCTCCAACATTTGTTGAAATCCATAAATGATCCAACTGGTGGCGGGATGAATGGTCAGGCGCATCAACTCAAAGACCTTCTCCCGATATTGCTCCATATGGGCCTGGCCGACCTCGGTTAAATCCAAGGCTATCGCCAAGATTCCCGTTTCGTCCTTCCTGAGGACATGCTGAAGAAACGCGACATGGTATTCGCTGGATAAACCGGTCAGCGTCAATAATTTTCCAACCACCTTCGCCTCATTTTCAATCTCATGATTGGTGGCGTTGGCGAGGAAGTTGCGATAGTTCGTGGGAGAGCCCGCCTTCTTGGCCAGAGGTGTGGGAGGACCCGTGGCTTTGAGATACCGGTCAAGTCTGGCAGCCAGCTTGGGATCAGAATCATCCTGAATATTTTTGGCTTGTTCAATCATTTTTAGAGTGAGGCTGACATCAATAGGACGCTGAGCCACTCGCGCATCGATATCATCGAGAACCTGCTCCAGCAAGCCTTCCGAGGAAACCTCCTGCTCAATCAGGGCTAGTAATCGGCGCGCCCGTGCATACACCTTCGGGCGCAGACGAGACTCCTCGGTCTCACCCCCATACAACAACTCAAGATTGAGGCCCATGACCGTCCGCAAAAAGGTTAGGGCTTGCTCCGAAGAAAATTTCGAGTGTGACGATTCTCCTGCTGCGATGGACAAAACACGAAGCTCGCTCAGCATTTCTATTGACGGGTACTGCCCTTCGGCACGAAGTCCCCCCCCAACCAACGCGGGAAGAAGGCGATCGGGATGTTCCCATGGGCCGGCATGAAAGAGCCCTACGGAGTCAAAGCGATGAGCCTGTTCTCTTACTATTTTCAGACCTTCCTCGCTTTCAAATAAATCGGTGGCACGACGAACGACCTCGGGCTGATATTTGGGCTTCACAATAGGCGTGGCCTGTTCCAAGGCCTCAAGAGCCTGAAGGAAAGCTTCCTCCTGTCTGGCAGTCGGGCCCTGCGATTCAGCTCGGGGCGTGCACTTGGGGGTATCACTCATAGAAGTCATACTCCTCATAACGCTGTACGAGCTCGCGCAGGGTTTCCGGATCTTCACCCGCCAGAAAGACGGTTCCATAATGATTGCCGAATCCCACGCGCTCTGCCACCTTGGCAGTGACGGGCTCAAACATGGTATGCCGGTCCATATACGGATGGGCTTCCAATTCTTTAGGAAACTGAAGTTGATGGACACTGGCTTTTCGAGGATACACCATCAAGTTGGCCGCAAAAATTTTATGGTCTTTTTCTTTTGGAAAAAACCGGTCTAACACGGTTTTGGAGGTATTGGGATCGGAGCATAATAACAGAGCCGCATACGGATTAAAGCCATGAGCACGCTGAATGAGTTCGAAAATATGGCCGCCGGGAACACGGGCCGCCACCTCCCCGAAGTGCAATTCTCCCTCCTGGTCCAGAAAATACTCCGGATGAATCATACCATTCACGATGCCAAATGCCTTCATAAGTTTTTCAATCGCCTTACGAATCTTTGGACGCTGCTTACTGAGCTTTGGCGTTTCCGGCACGATTTGGGAATAGCCCAAATGCACGTACTCGGTGATATTCATGAATTCGATTTTCCCCTTATGGATAAAGGCTTCAACGGAAAATTCCTGCCCGGCCAAATGGCTTTCCGCCAGACAGGGAAAGGCATCGTCGGGAAGAGAGGTAATATCTTGTCGGCTTCGCACAAACACATGGCCCACACTGCCCGCCGCCGACAGAGGTTTCAGATGCACGGGTTCAGGCGCTTCCTCTTGCAAGCGAAGCCTGGCCTCATTGATGTCGTCAAAAAACGCCAAGGCTTCCTCTCGCGAACGAATCTCTTCAAATACCCCGACTCGAATGCCGTTCATTTGCGCATTGCGCTTCATCATGGCCTTGTCGCGGAACAACAGCGCCCGTTGAAAGGCACGAGGGTCTTTCAGCAGACGGGTATTGAGAGACCCGGCCCATTCTACGGTTTCCTCGTAGAGGGGCACAGCGTGGCTGACCCCTCGCTCGACTAATTTTTCATAAAGGCGGTCGGAGTTCTGGTTATGAACATAAAAGTCCCAGGTCACCACATCAACTCCGTCCTCTTTCAATGCGACATCGAAACCCTCCGGCACCACCGCGACAAAAGGGATGTTGTGGTGCTTTGCGGCTTCCATCGTTTCCAAGCTATAGCCGAGCAGGGCCACTGGGGTTTTCTTTCCTCCTCGTGCACTCTTGCCCCCTGATGCGATCCTTTCCATACCGACCTCCTTAAATGGATGACATTTCGATTAAATCTTTCCATGCTGTCGCCGCGTGCCGACAAATGGAAGAACCCATTAGCAATGATGATTCGCTCGTTTGCGAGGAAAGGGGTGTTAGAAGAGATATTGGTACAGTTCAAAACCCTCTTCATAGTAGGGTTTCAACCAACCGCCGCGCCACTCTAAGACTTGGTCACGAGTGGTCGCAATGCATTCAAAGCCGAACCGGCGATAGGAGCGCGTGGCCCAGTAGGCCTTGGGATGGGCAATTAACACCATGCCGCGTTTTCCCTCGCGCCAAGCCACATCACGGACGTGATTGAGTAATTGAGGCCCAAACCCTTTGCCAGTTTGGTGATCATACACATAGATGTATCCAATATAAAACATGTCTCCGACTGACTGCGTAGACACGATACCGACCGGCGCATTCTTTTCCCGCCCGATATAAAACTGCCGCCGTGCAAATTCTCTCTCCCCCCAGGATTCATCTACCTCATGCTGCCCCATATCCTTTTCATGAAGAAAGGGTCGATACCAGTCGGCAGACGATCGGAGAATATTGGCAGCAATAACCATCTCATGACGTTTGGCCGGCTGAATATCCAGATCCCGATGAATAATCCGCCTTCCGCTTCTTCGATGTAGACGCTCTCCAATTTCCGTTTGATTTTGCATCATTTAAAATCGATCCTTTTTTTAAAAAATTGTGACTCCGGCTCATACTTTTGAAATGCTGAGACCGGAGGTGCATTGCCTGTTTTTTGATATTGATATCGAATGTGTACCGAGGAAAATCTGGCGTGAACATCCCTTCATTCACACCGACATTTCCACCTTATTGTAAGGTCTTGAATTTTTGGTACGAAAACAAAGGAACCCTTGATTCGTTTTCGTAATTTACAGGGGCGAATGCGAACTGACTGCACACCATATTCACATTGCCTCGGCTCATGGTCATCAAGCGCAACCAGTCAAATGGTCTTGGCTCAATCACCGAATTGGATAAAAACCCACACACCTCCACGGATATTCAGACCGTTCATGTTTAGGTATATTCTTGTGGCTTTCCTGCAATTTCCTCTGCCTATACCTCAATATACCTATACATCCCGCAAGACCTGTTCCATCAGCTAAACAGTTGATATTTGTGATTTTGTGGAATTTTGGGACTGCAATGTCCCTATACTTGGGACATACTTGACTCATAAACGTATTACGAGACATTATTGTCCCAATGCCAGATAGTAATTCTATAGTGATCGTGGGCGCCCCAGAGCTGAAAAAAGCCTTAAGTCGTGAAGGCCTCGGCGTGGTGCGGTTGGAAACTCCGGAAAATGTGAAGACTTTGGAGATTGACTCTCAGACCCGTCTGGTCATCCTCGATGGGCAGTATCTTGGAGACCCCCTGGTGTTTGACATGATGACGACCATACAAGAACACAGACCCTATCTTGATGTATTGGTGTTTAAACCGGGAGCCGATGCCGGTTACGTCCATTCTGTCCTGAAAAACGGCGCAACGGATGTGATTTATGAGGATTCACATGAAAAACTGCATCAAGCCATAGAGGCCATTCAGACCAATCAAAAGTTATCTCTCGATACACCGGATTTGCGTGATACCCGCAAAAGGCTGGGAAGCTTTGAAGGGATTCTCAGCCGAAACGGAGCTATGTGGGATATTTTTCAAACGATTGCCCGCACCGCGAGTTCGGACGCTACAGTATTAATTGTGGGGGAAACCGGAACGGGTAAAGACTTACTGGCCCGGGCGATTCACCGGCAATCCGGGCGAACCGGACGATTTGTGGCCGTCAATTGCAGCACGATCAGTCCGGAAATTATCGAATCGGAACTGTTCGGCCATGAACGTGGGGCTTTCACCGGCGCTCATCAACAAAAGCAGGGATTATTTCGATACGCCGATGGCGGCACCATCCTTCTTGATGAGATTGGGGATATGCCGGTTCAAACTCAACTCAGTCTATTGCGGGTATTGCAGGAACAGACGGTGAGGCCGGTTGGATCTCATCATGAAGTACCCATTGACGCGCGTGTCATTGCCGCCACGAATGCCTCATTGGCCAACGCCGTTCAAGCCGGCTCTTTTCGCGAAGATCTCTTTTACCGGTTGGATGTCATCCGGCTGGAAGTTCCGCCGTTGCGAGAGCGACCAGAAGATATCCTCTATATGTTCGGACATTTTCTCAAACGGGTGTGTGCCGACTATGGAATGGACTGTCCGGAATTGCACCAATCCTTCATGGATCTGCTCTTGGAGCAGTCCTGGCCGGGAAATGTGCGGCAATTGGAAAATCTCACCCAACGCCTGGTGTTAAAAGGGCACACTCAGGAATTGACTGCGGAAGACCTTGCGGAAGTATTGTATTCCCAGGATATTCCGGGATCCTCTTCCGCTCCTACGGCTCCTGAAACGGAAAGCGTGGATCAACCCGTCCAAAACCAGGGTGATCACACTCCATCCATCAGTTCGTCCCTCACGCTGGCGGCTTATCTTGAGCCACGCCTTACTCTTCTCGAGAAGGAGTATTTGGAAGCCGTGCTGTCAAAAAATAGTGGTCGCATTGCCGAGTCGGCCAATCAGGCCGGAATAAGCCGGCGAACACTCCTGCGTAAGCTCAATGCCTACCGAATCAACAAACAATATTTTCGAAACAAGAATTCAACATCAAAAGAATAATCCTATTTTCTAGGAGTCTGTCGAACTTTGTGAATCGATAGCGAAAATGTGGCTGAGCGAGGGCAGATTTTGACGACTTTGCCGGCCCATGACGAAATGGTTGGCGTGGGACCCACACATCTGGCTTCTCCTTCAACGATGGTGAAAAGCCTGCGCGAGGTTCTCACCGGCTTGTTTGAGCACCGGGCTTGTTTTGGCAAAGGCAAAACGGACGAGGCGTTGCCCCAGTTCCGTCGCCTGGTAGTAAAACGCGCTGCCTGGAACCACCGCCACCTTCGCCTCAGTGATCAACCGTGTGGCAAACGATTGGGAATCCCCCTTGTGTTCCCAGGGTCCATAACCTGCGAGAAGGTAATAAGCCCCTTGAGGCACATAAGGCTCAAACCCACTGTCGGTCAGCATCTGCATGGTGAGGTCTCGCCGTCGAAGGAACCTCGCACGGAGGTCGATGTAGTAAGTCTCGGGTAAGGCCAAAGCCGTGACCGCCGCGTATTGGAAGGGTGTCGGCGCACAGATCGTGAGGTAATCATGGACGGTTCGGATCGCAGCCGTCACATCTCTGGAAGCCAGGACATACCCAAGACGCCACCCCGTTGCCGCGTAAATTTTTGACAAGCCTCCGGTGACGACCAGACCTTTCCAGTCGGGGGCCAGAATCGACGGGGCAATATGCCGATAGGGTTCGTAGTACAGATGATCATAAATTTCATCCGTCACCACATAGATCCCATGCTGGTCAGCTAGAGCCAGGATGGCGTTCAGCTCTTCCCGCGTGAAGACATGACCGGAGGGATTATGGGGAGTATTCAGAATAAGGGCTCTGGTGCGAGGGTTGATGGCTGACCGAAGCTCATCCAGAGGTACCGCGTAATCAGGTGGACGGAGCGTGACAAAACGTGGCGTCCCACTGGCAAAATACACAGCCGGGACATAATTTTCGTGTGCCGGTTCAATGATGATGACTTCATCGCCACTCTCGACTATCGCCAGCATGGCGGCCACGATCGCTTCCGTCACACCACAAGTAATGGTGATCTCGGTTTCCGGATCAAACGTCAAACCATGACGTTCATGCACATGCTTGGCAATGGCTTCCCGCAATTCTGCCAATCCCCAGGTCACCGAATATTGATTGTGATCATGGGCAATGGCATCGATGGCGGCTTGCTTCACCACAGGCGCGGTGGGAAAGTCGGGACGGCCTTGAGCCAGGTTAATCGCCTCATGCTCCATGGCAATCCGCATATTTTCGCGAATCTGCGATGGCCCGATCCGATTCAGTCTGGAGGGAGGGTTGAAGCTTATGGGTGTATTCGTATCACCAAACAATGGCATGGCTTACCTTCATTGAAAAATGAATAAAAACACAAGGAGAGCTGGCTATTTCATTCGCTGGCGGTGCATGAATAGACCACATGTAAAAAACTGAGGGACTCGTCAGAATAGGAGATCTCATGGAAGCTCTTCAACTTCCACATAAAACCAGCCATGGAGAGGCGGATTCAAAAAGAGGTCCTTCAGACATTCGCATGGGTAAAAAGTAGAGTTGCTCGTCATTGAGTCCCCCTCCTTTGTAAGGAGGGGCGGAGGGGAGGTAGCCTCGTCACAGCACTGAATGGCTAATCCCATCATGGCTTCCCGAGGGCACCAGGACTCTACCTCACCTTGCCTCTCCTTACAAAGGAGAGGAATTCGAAGCAGATTCAATTCCCAAAAAGGATCAGTAGACGAGCGGATTGCCCACGGAAAACTCGGATGTGCCAAAAAAGAAGGCCTTTTAGGGAAGGGGAGCGTCCAGGGTAAGCAGCTCCCTTAATTGATCCAGCAGCATTTGCTTGCCTTCCCCGGTATAGGCCGACAGGAAAAGCGGGTCCTCCTCCATGCCCAAACCCTCACGCAATTCCCGAAGCGCAGCCTGGCGATTTCCCCTTGTGACCTTATCGGCCTTGGTGGCCACCACCATCACGGGAATATCCAGGCCCATCAACCACTCAACCATCGCCCGATCGGATTCCTGCACCCGGCGGGAATCCACCAGCACCACCACACCCAGTAGGTTTGGGCGTTTACTGAGATAGGCTTCAATTAAAGGACCCCAGAGCTCTCGAATTCGTTCAGGCACTTTGGCAAATCCATATCCGGGTAGATCAACCAGCATAAAACGAGGGCCGTTCGTGGCAATCTCAAAAAAATTAACGGTTTGCGTTTTTCCAGGGGTCTTGCCGACCTTGGCCAACCCTTTCTGATTTACCAAACAATTTATGGCCGACGATTTCCCGACATTGGACCGGCCGACGATGGCCACTTCAGGAAGCGTCGGCTTCAGGAATTGCTCAACCGTCCCGCAACTCGCCTTGAATTCAGCAGAAAATATTTTAAACGCTCCCACGAAAAGTTCCTCTTTATCATGTACAGACTAACAGAGAAGTTGACGCCCATCCTGCATGGCTCATTGACAGGCCATTGGCCAATCATATCTTAGAAGGCCACCGTTTCCCTATACCACTCGTTAAACAACCGGCTCCCTGCTGAAAGCGTGGCTTCTTCATCCCGAATCCAGCGGCTGACCAGTCCCAACGCACACAGCGTATCCGCGACAGGCTTGATCGTCGACAGTCCAATAGCCCGCGCCACCTCTCTTGGATTCACAAATTTGTCCACTTCAATCACATAGTCCAGCACCTGATGTTCGAGAGGTTCCCGCAGTTGATTGACACAGTCTTGAAAAAAAGAAGAGAGAGATTTTTTCACGTCGCTGACAATCTGTTCCGTGGAAACATAGAGTCCTTCCCGCAGTAATGCAGCCTGCAAATGCTTGAAGATATAGGGATGAGTCCATGCATTGGTGAGGACAACGGCCTGTTGTTCTGTGGAAAGATCCGGACTGAATACCTGCAGGGCTTCTTTTTCGAAGAATACCGCCAAAGGGATAGACTTCAGTGTGTATGGCAAATCGCCTCCTCTCACTACCTCCCGCCATGCTCGTCCTCCGGCAAAGACCGTGGACCCTCCGGGTAAAAGATCAATATCCGAAAGCGAACGAGTCTTCTCCTCAATCAGTTGGTCACAGTTATCAAGGAGAAGAATGGTGTCAGGATTTGGCGGATGGGAATGGAATCGTTTCCAATCAGCCTCGTCGGCCACATCAACATACAACGCTGACGGCCCAGGGGACTTGGAAGATGGCCCCGCATGATTCAATTGCCAGGCGAGGTGAAGCAATAAAGAGGTTTTTCCTAACTTGGGGCCTCCAACAAGGCCCAAAGATTCCCCTCGTTCCAACCGCCACAATACATTCCGAACTAATCCCTCACGGCCTTTGAACACTCCAGGCCGAAAAACCGGCGCCGCCGGATCTGGTGAAGAGAACTGATTAGTGGGATTGGACATAACAGGAAGTGTAAAAGCTCACACCATGGTTGGCAACGAACATCTCATATGGGATGGGACCTAAAGCCTAAAGATGGCGCCGAGACCGGAACGTTCCTGCCGAACGGATGAAAAGCCGAGGGCTCGGCCTTCCAGCTCGATGGGCGGTGCATTCTAAAAGGGCAGGGGGAAGCGTCCGAATTTTTTGGAATCTATACTAAGCATTTAAACCGCAATTGTTTTTTTGGTACTGGTATTTTATTGCCTCCATATATTTTCCAACGAGTTCGAGAGTTGCCGGATTTCGGCCCGGCAGCCGAGCCACTTTTGTTTCGGCAAAAGTAGCCAAAACCAATGACGCCCTGCCTGGCCACATCGGACGGGGCGGACGCGAGCCTTCGGAGGGCAGCCCAACTCGCTCCGCTCGGACAAGGGCTGCCTATTGGTTAGAGCGTCCGCCCCTGGGGCCAGCCAGCAGGCGTCAGGGAAAAAGAAGTGGAGAGTCGCAGGGCATGGGATATTCTCCCTCTTACTTCACCGGTTGAGCGAGGTTGCTGCCAAGGCTGATCGTTTGGCCAGCAACTGGGGTTGGCCATGCCGACAATTATGCTTTGGAAATTATTTGTAATGCTTATAGCAGGTGTGTATTTACGGGAACAGACGAAAATCCCCGTAAACAGGCTTAAAAATTCAATTAATTATTTAATTCCTATGTCATGAAAGAAACGAACGAGCAAACCAACCTACCAAACCAGAAATCCATAATTTGGGACGGCTGGCACATGCAATTAGAAGTTGAAAGAATGTTGCGAGTTCGATCCAAATATAATGGTTACGTGCGGCCCGCATTTCTTCTCGATCCTGGATCAAATCACCAAGCATAGGTTCTCGATATTGACGAGGTATAAGAAAGCTACCCGTTCGGAGCCAGCCGTCTGGGTTTTGCAGGTCGCTTCGTGATTGGGGTTCTTTTTGAAGCAGCGGAATTAGTATTAATTCCCCCGTTATTATCTGAAACAACTGCGGGAGCGCCAATAAATCTAGCTGGTGTAATTTTTCTTTCACATAGTTATTTTCAATTCTGAAAAAGAGGAGCTCTCTGCCACTTTTTATGTTTTCTATACGTTCAAATACTACTCCATCACCGAAACCCCAGATCAGCAGAATGCACATTCCCATAATTGGCATAATAACAATAGGGTCATGACTAGTTAAGAAGGTAGAAATGGCGATAATCTCCAGTCATGACAAAGAAAAACCGGTATGCCAACCGTG
>JAGQKG010000052.1 GCA_020430245.1 Nitrospira sp. | reverse complement strand
CATCGTGAATGCCGGTTCGATCAGTTTCCGTGCGCGTTGAGGAATCGAAAAAATTCGATGCCCTCACGCAAACGGCGTTTCATCATCTCCCAACTCCGGAGCATTTCGGATACGATTTCCCAGATTTTCCGCGGGCGAAAATAAAATCGCTTGTAGAACACCTCGACCCCGTGAAAGATCTCTTCCTTGGAAAGATGTGGGTAACTGATTGCCGCCAGCTGCACGCCTTTGTCGTTCACGAGATTCACCGCGTCATTTTCCTGAAGCCATCCGTTCCCGACCGCTTCCCGATAGAGACTGGTCCCCGGATACGGGGCGGCCAGCGAAACCTGGATGGTGTGTGGATTGATGTCTTTTGCGAACTGGATGGTTTTCGTGATGGTCTCCCGGGTTTCCCCCGGCAGCCCCAGAATGAATGTCCCATGGATCGTGATATCCAGCTTACGGCAGTCCTGGGTGAAGCGGCGGGCAATGTCCGTGCGTACGCCTTTCTTAATATTGAGCAAAATTTGATCATCGCCAGTCTCATAGCCGACCAGCAGCAGGCGGAGACCATTATCTTTCATGATTTTCAGCGTTTCGTAAGGCACGTTAGCCTTGGCATTGCAGGACCAGGTTACACCGAGCTTTCCGAGGCCTCGCGCGATTTCCTGAGCGCGGGATCTGAGGTCGGTGAAGGTGTCGTCATCGAACATGATCTCCTGGACCTCGGGCATGTGGTTCTGAATCCACCGGATTTCTTCGATGACGTTTTCAGGCGAACGAACGCGATAGTTGTGCCCCCCTACCGTCTGCGGCCAGAGGCAAAAGGTGCATTTCGACCGGCAACCGCGGCCGGTGTAGATGGAAACATAGGGATGCTTTAGATAACCGATGAAGTAGTTTTGAATCTTCAGATCGCGTTTGTAAACCGGAGCCACAAAGGGAAGTTCGTCCATGTCTTCGATCATGGGACGCGGCACGGTATGAGTCACCACGCCGTCTTTGTTCCGGTAGCTAATACCTGGAATCTCGGCGAGGGGTTTGCCTTCGGCAACCTCTCGGCACGTGTAATCGAATTCCTCGCGGGCTACCCAATCGATCGCGTGTGAAGCCTTCAGAGAGCCGTTCGGGTCTACCGCCACTTTGGCGCCGACCATGCCGATAACCACGCTTGGATTCCGCGCCTTCAGCAATTCGGCGAACATGGCATCTGTAGGAAAAGAGGGTGTGCTGGTGTGGAGGATAACGAGACCATAGCCTTGCGCAATCGCCAGGGATTCCTCGACGCTCAGTCCGTCGGCCGGAGCATCGAGCAGTCGACTGCCGGGAACCATGGCGGCGGGTTGAGCCAGCCAGGTCGGGTACCAGAATGACTTGATCTCGCGCTTGGCCTGATAGCGGGAACCCGCGCCGCCGTCAAACCCATCGAATGAGGGTGCTTGTAAGAACAGAGTGTTCATCATCGTATCTCATCTCCTATACCATGAGTTCAGTGGCTTTTGACTGGTGTCCCTCTCTGACTGATGGATTTGACCATCCACATTGGCCACAGTATGGGGACCGAATGTGTTTGACGTTGTGATAGGCCTCACTGAGAAAACGGATCTATTCCTGGATGGTAAAGTGTCCAGTCAAAACTTTTTGAATCGATCGGTCCGATTGCAAAGCAATCCGTTCAGGCTCGGGTGGCTCCAACAGTTCTTGATGAAATTCCATGATGCCCTCCCTCTTCCAATTCATTTTTGTACAATTGAGCAATGAGGCCTGCGTATGTATTCTCAATCGCTTTGCGTTTGATTCGTCCATTCGTGGTGAGTAATCCATCCTCTATCGAAAACGGCTTTTTTAAGAGAGCCCACTGATGAATCTGTGCGTAATCGGGCAAGCGGCCGTTTATGTTCTCGATCGCCTTTTGGATGATCGTAGCGGTCAAGGGGATCGCTGCCGGGATTAAGAGTGCGATGCAGTAGGGCCGAGCCTCTCCTAAGACGAGACATTGACGAAAGAGCCCTGTTGCCAGTAGTTCGGTTTCAGCCCATTCCGGAGAAATATTGCGACCATAGGTCGAGACCAATATATTGTTTTTGCGTCCGATAATGTGGAGGTATCCTTCTTCATCCAAAAATCCGAGATCCCCTGTTGCAGTCTCGGGAACCAAGGGATGATGGGGGATGGAGGGAGGGGAGGGGACAGAGCCTGGATTGAGGTACCCGAGAAAATGATTTCCACTGACAATGATTTCCCCGTCCTCGATTCGCACCCGGCAGTGTGAAAGGATCCGTCCAACGGACCCTGGTTTGTGAGACCTCGGGGTATTTAACGCGACGACCGAGGCACATTCCGATAGCCCATATCCCTCATAAACCGGCAAGCCGTGCCGTTGGGCCTGTTGGATCCAGGCAGAGGGCGTTTTCCCGCCACCTACAGCTACAAATTTTAATGTGGCCGGGACACGCCATCCAGAGTCCAGGGCGTCCAATAGCATTTTCAAAATCTGAGGGACGATGATTATGCTCTGGGCCTTCGTGTCATTCACCGTTTGTAAAAATGGACCAATGGTTTCCATCCGGCTCCCTCTTAATCCGAGGAGATCGGATCCTGCCACATAAATGGAGCCTCCCCGTAGGAACGGCAGATAGATTCCCGCAAGATTTTCCAATAGCGTGGCGTAGGGTAAGAGGCTCAGATGTGTGTGGAGGTTGAGGTCAGAGATCGCATGGTTCAGACTTTTGACCACCGCTTGGATATTGTCTTCGCTTAAGCACACTCCCTTGGGAGTGCCTGTGGACCCTGAAGTAAAGGTGATTTTGGCCGTGGTCGGTGGATATGCCGGATGTGTCCGCTCGCGGAAGGTCAGGGTCAGAGTTGTGGAAGGGAGTGGGCATGAAGATGGGTTGTCCTTGCCCCGGAGCTTGTTCAGATCCGCATGGTCATGCGCCACCGCATCCACCTCGCTCAATTGTAAGGCGTGGTGGATCTGGTCAAAGGAAAAGAACCGGGGAAGGGGAATGCAGACTATCCCTTTGGCAAGGCAAGCCAGGTCGACGATGATCCAATCCAGGCAGTTATCCGCCAGCAGGGCTAGAGCGCCGATGGACTGTTGCTGGAGAAAATTCCCAACCTGGTCAATCCGATGCCACAGTTGACCGTAGCTGAGGGAAGTCGATGGGGTGATGACGGCGGAGCATGCTTCACCATGTTGGGCAATTCCCCGCAGCTCGTCGGCAAATGACCGTGGTGACGCGCCTTTCATAAATAACAGCGCATGTTGGTGATTTCCGTGTCATAGGTGGCTACCCACTGAGCCAGCATGGACTGGGAGGTCAGACTTTTAATCGCGAGCCGACCATCGATGGCAAATACCCAGGGATTGGCGGCGTAGTAATTTCCCCACTCCGCTTGCGGTTTGTCCGTGAGGGAAGAAGTGAGACGGCTGTGTTCGGCTTTGCATATGGGCGAGATGGGCAATTGGAGTTTGGTCAGCAGGTTGGCCACTTCGCTGGTTGCGGTAAAGACCGCGATTTTATAGTCGGAGATGAATAGCATTTTTGTTAACACCAGAAATAGTAGGAAGCTACTGCCACTGTGGGTAGAGACCAAATTGCCAATTTCGACAACCTCTGTCCGGGAAACCTCGGGGAATCCGCAATGGGTGAGTGTTTGGAGTAATGGGCCGTCCAAGTATGCTTCAAGAAACAGGGCGGACTCGGCCGCCGACCGGATGCCCACAACGGCTGCTATCCGATCCAGAGTTTGGAGGCTTAAGAAAATTGGCATGAAATCGGCAATTCGTGCCCCATATTTTTTGTGATACCCGGAGGCAATAAGGTTTTCCACCGACTGTCTCCCTTGAGATGTCCGAAAATAGAGATGCAGGCTGGCCCTTTTTGAACAGGGATCGTTTAAGGGGAACAGTGCGGTGCAGGATTCGGTCCAACGTCCTGTGGTTTGGTCATACCGGTTCATAGGTTCTCCCTCAGTTCCCTTGTTGATAAGCGATTGCAGGATCTGCATCACGACACCGGCCTGGTTTTTGACGGAGCATGTTCAGAAAACCTGTCTCGTTTCATTCCATGAATTCAGCATGAACTGTGCCAGGGAGGATTCACCCCAAGAATGCCCGCTATTTCAACGAGTTAGTGCCGGGGAGGGATGTGAAAGGCGATTGGAAGGACGACGGGCAGGAAAAGGATTTTGATGGGAATCAAATAATTTGAACTGAGAGAGGCGGTTCTTCCTCCGCGCTCACTGGAGGTTGTTGTTTGATGGTGTACTGCAGGAAACTGCGTCGGTTGATCTGTTCCCCAGTGGTCCCCCGCCCAATTTTTCTTTTTTCTTTTTACAACCATCGGGGAACCCGGGAGCAATATTTCCTATACACCGCTCCATGAGTTTTGCTGAGGTGTTGTTCTTCCTGTCTAACCTGTGCTTGAAAAGCACAGTCGCCAATCAAAAACGTTAAGAGGGAATACGGACATGGAACAATGAGGAACATCGCAAAATAGTTGAGTCGCAGAGCAAGGAATATGGGGTTACGCGAATATTGAAATAATCCTGTTTCGATTAAAGGAGTTGGATTTCTCGTATCTATTTCAATGCGCCATGACGTTTTCATTTGATTCTGTGCTGTCACGATTATCATGAAACCCGCAATGAGAAAAAGACTACCTATTGAGGCCGTAAAACGGATGGGGGGAAAAAAGCTAAACCAGTTCCCGGTTAACACATGAAATTCAAATACATAATCTACCACTAAACCCAATACCATGAGTAAATGGATCTTAAACACGATCGCCAGAAACTTGAGAAAGGAATGCTGGTTGGATTGCGTCAGGGCATTGATCCCTGTTTTTGCGTAAATGACATAGCTGCGCCAAAGTAAAGCCGTAAACAAGAAAAGAAAGAAATACCCGAACAAGACAATCTTAAAAAACAGCTCCATAAAACCGTCTCCCAAGAAAGGCGGCATGGCACGTCAAAAAAATCCGGCCAACCCCAAAGAAAAGTAGGCCAATGAAAAACAGGAATGAGGAAAAGCACCTGTCTCATTCCATAGGCCATTAGCCTGCAGAAAAGAGCCGGAGCGGGTCATGAAAGAAAAATAAAAAATTCGCCGCAGTGGCTCAATCTCATCTGATGATAAACTTCGAACGTATTATCTTGAGGAGTTCAGTTTTAACAAAGGCAGAAAAACCTGCCGGTTGGTACAGAATAGTTCTGCATGAAGTACGCTGAGCATGATCCTGATGACCGGACCTGATAGGTTCGGAAATAGTTTATGAAAAATGGCATTTAATCTGTGTAATGTTCTTTAATGAACGCGACGATATTCGACTGTTCTCTGTCGCTTAATTTTTTAGCCACAGCCACCATTTTTTCTTTATGCTTGCTGTCG
This sequence comes from Nitrospira sp., assembly GCA_020430245.1. Lineage (GTDB taxonomy): Bacteria > Nitrospirota > Nitrospiria > Nitrospirales > UBA8639 > Nitrospira_E. The sequence goes on along the minus strand of JAGQKG010000052.1, from coordinate 17,174 downwards.
TCCATCACCAGTCTACTCCCTTTGGAAAACTGATTGAGCTGGGCGAGAAGATAGGGTCCTCTCAGATGCGTGATCCGTGGACTTTTGGTGAAATAACGGCCCAACATGCTGGAGTGGCAGCCCTCACATTGTTCCTTGTATAACTGTTTCCCGTTTTCCAGATCACCGACTACCGACTCATTTGAGAGTTGACGTGGGCGCCTGGAATAATAATCGCCAATCAGGGATACTTGTTCATCACTTAAGGCCTTGGCCTGCTGACTCATTTTACGGGTCACCGCATCAGTCGGATCAGTTCCGCGCCTGGATTGTCTGAAGTTGTTTAGCTGCTCCACAATATAACTTTCCGGCATGCCATCCAGGGAAGGGGCAATGGAAGAAATTTTTGAGTCAATGCGATGACAGCTGTCGCATTGCGTGACCAGTTCATGCGCGGCCTTCTTACTGTTTCGATCACTTGCACAGCTGAATAGTGACAATGTCACTGCACCCAGGATTGGGAATAACCACATTTTTATACTCATGCGTGACCTTCCTTCATGATTCATATGAATTTTTCAATCCATCCCAAAAAATAGGATAAACAATCTGTATAGATCCGAATATTCAGCCTAAGAAAATAAGTCTTCACCAAAACACGTGGGTGCCACACTTCGGCGGATTGCCTGAATTGTGCTCTGGACAAGGCGCTTGAGCCAATTTATTTTTGAAAAATGGTGGCACGCTTGACGCATAGACCATAGGGGCAATTGATGGACATCCGTCGCTTCCAGTCACGCCATAACCTGGGGAAAGCAGCGGGAGAAGCGAAGACACTTGAAAGATACCCCAAGAAGAAACCAACTCTCCACCAAACACCATCCCACCCTGTAAGGGCTGGAATGTAGACATATTTTGCCAACGCCAGGATCTGAACTTTCAACGGCTCTTGCCCTTCTCACCCTAACCCTCTCCGTGAAGTGGCAAGGGGATTGAGAGTCCGTTGAAAGTGGAAGAATTCTTGACCACGGGCGCTGATTACGCTCCCAGTTTTTTCTTGGCCGTAGCGATGGATTGCCTGATCTCCGCACGCCGTCCCGCGTCAGCTGTTTGACGATTCGGACGATCCGGCGCGGCAAGCGCATGCTCCAATATCATGATGGCTTTGGCATACTCACCCTGGTCAATCAGGAATTCACCATAAAAATAGTTGGAGTCAATAGCGTTTGGGTCCATGGTCCGTGCCCGTTCTAAATATGTACGAGCTTTTTCATCATCACCAAAGCCTATCGGCCAACCCGGGACTTGGTAATAGAGAGCACCCAGAGAGGTATAAATGGCGCCGTCCAGGGCCTGAGGGTTAATCGCTTCAGCGTGTTCCAACAATTTCTTGGCTTCTTCCGCAAGTCCTAAAGCTCCCAGTCCACCTGAAATGCCAGCCTGTGTGCTCGTGATAATAGCCTGCCAGATATAGGGTTCTGCATGTTCATGGTACATTTTCGCGACAGTTGCCGCTTTGGACATCAACGCCCCCATCTGTTTTTCCTGTTCGTCCTTATCGCGGATTTCGTATTTGATATGTGCCCAGGCTTTCATCAGAACCTGAATGTCCTTGTTCATTGCGGAGGCATCATCAGATGCCTTCACCAATGGGACCGATGTCCCCGACTGTAATGGGGGTTCTGCCTGGGCCATGGCCAATGCCGTGGATAAAACAAGTGCAACCGAGAGCGATACAAGAAACATTCTTTTCATGATGAACTCCGTGGTTGATTGATTACCGTTGGTAGATGAAATAACGTTTTGGCCTTCAGGTCATTTCCCATTAACATTTGATCCACCATCCGTGGCGCCATGGCATTGATGCGAACAAATAGCTTCTCCGGGAAGCCAAGGAACACATCCTTCCTCCGTTCGGCGATGGCCCTGGCAATCTGCTTGGCGACCCATGTCGGCTCATCCAACTTCATCTTGGTCATACGCCCGAATACAAGAATCTTTTCGTTATTCATCGGGGTCTTCACGGCCCGTGGGGCAATATAGGTGATGGTTATGCCATCCGCTCTCACTTCTCGACGCAATGCCTCGGAAAAGCCGCGTAAGCCGGCCTTGGAACTGGAATAGGTCGCAAAATGGGCGAAGTTGATTGAACCAAAGATGGAGCCCACGTTCACAATCTGCCCATGACCTCGTGTTTTCATTTGAGGGAGTAATGCCTGGGTGAGGATGACGGGTGCAAGTAAGTTGACGGCATATAGCAACGCAGTCCGGTGAGGTGATTGTTCTTCGCATGGCCCGAAATACTGGATGCCGGCAAGGTTGACCAGAATATCCACGCGTTGCGATTTGAGTTGGTCGGCAATATCTGCCATTCCTTCCAATGTAGAGAGATCTCCACGGAGGAACACTGCATCATTCGATACGGACTCTGTGCGATCAACTACGGTGACTTTAGCCCCCAGCTCCAATAATTCCCGGCATAACAGGGAACCAATTCCCCCGGCGCCACCGGTCACGACCATGCGCTGACCGTTAAGCGACATATTGCACCTGATTGCCGGGATGCGGGATCGAACGAAATACATTGCCATAGAGCCTAAACATGCGTTTGCCCATATGAATAATGGCTTGTTGGTCAACTTCGTCAGGAATTCGGTTGACCAACCGTTCAAAGAACTGCATATGTTCAATATCTAAAATGCCATGCGAATAGAGATAGCTAAAGCAGCTTCTGGAAAGATCAAGCGATTGCCGTATGGCATCGGCGGCTTTGGTAGCCAGGACCGTACTCGTCCCTTCAAGAACAAAGACCATGCCGAAAAAGCCCACCGGGTTGATGCGGCATATATAATCAAATGCATAAGCCACCATCATTTCCGTTTCGAAATTCGGCTGACTATGACGGACGGCCTCTGCATCACCACCTGCTTGGGCAATGTCGTTGAGGATCCGCTCTTGGTGTCCGACTTCTTCCTTCATATATTCCACAAGCGCCTCGCACATGTATTCTTTTTGGTGCGAAAGCCTGGATCCGGCAGCCATCATCAACGGCACCGTATACTTGACATGGTGATAAGCCTGTTCGAGATAGGCCAGATAGGTTCCTTGAGATATGGCGCCCCGCAGGGCATCGGTGATTTGCGGTATCCGGCTCAGTTCCTGGCGTTCCGATTCAGTCTCAGCTGTCAGTCTTTCAAAAAAAGTTGGCATAGGATTCCTTTTTGAACCAGATTTAGATCAGCGGATGATAGGATTGCATAATGGCTTCGCGCTTCCGGCGACTCGTATTGGTTAGACCACCTTGCGATATAAGGCCCCGCCTTTGCCCCTTTCGTACCTGTGGATAAACTGGCCCAGCGCATGAGCCCTGTCTGCCGTCTTTGGCAACGTGACGTCATTCTGTTGCTCTGCGATACGGACAAGCCACGCTGCCGGAAAGGCAGCTCCATCCTCCCTAACGAGGCATTGTGCTTGCTCCGCCTGTGGGAGTGGTTCGCTTCCAGGGCATTTAGGGGATATATTCCGCCTTAATGAGGTACTAAACACATTTTTCTTACGACGGGTGGAGTGCAGGAAAAACCTTTCCCATCCATGAAACTCAAATCGCCAATCACATAGGAAGCGGGACTTTTCGGTTCGCCAATGTAATCAAGGACCGCCGAATGGTTAATACACACTTCGGTATCCTCCGCTCCTGTTTCATTCCTTGAATTCAGCATGAATTGTGCCAGGGAGAATTCACACCAGGAATGCCCACCATTTCAAATGGTTAGGACGGAGAAAGGACCTGAAATCCGATTGAAAGGGTGACGGGCAAGAAAAGGATTTTGATGGGAATCAAAAAATTTGAACGAAGGGAGCGAGGTTAGTCCTCGGTGCTCACTGGAGGTTGTTGTTTGATTTTGTACTGCAGAAGACTGCGACTGATCTGCAAGACCTCTGCCGCTTTGGCCTGAACCCCATGGCCCATAGTCATTGCCCGATTGATCATGTACCCCTCAATGGCTTTGAGGGTGGCATCGAGTGGTGCATCCGGAGGGAGGAGGCGACCCAGAGTGCTGACCCAATCACTGGTGCCGGTCAGTTCGACAGGGAAATCTTCGGGTTGAATGTCTTCTTCCTTGGCCATTAACGCCGCATAGGCGATGGCATTCTGTAATTCGCGGACATTCCCCCGCCACCGGTGGTGAAGAAGGTAGTCAAGCGCTTTTGGGGAGAGCCGTTGTCCCCGAGTGCTTCCCTCTTGTCTGAGTTGCTCCAAATAGGTTTTGGCCAATACGGGGATGTCTTCCTTCCGATCCCGCAAGGGTGGCACTTCGATCCGGATAACACTCAGTCGATACAACAAATCTTCACGAAAGCGTCCGTTCTGAACCTCGCTTTGCAAATCACGGTTGGTGGCTGCCAAGATTCGAGCGTCTATCTGTATCGATTTTTCTCCACCCACACGACGAATTTCCTGTGAATCCAGCACTCTCAGGAGTTTGGCCTGAAGCGCAAGAGGCAACTCGCCAATCTCATCCAGAAAAAGGGTCCCTCCGTTGGCTTGTTCAAACAGTCCGGCATGTTTGGTGTTGGCTCCGGTAAACGCACCACGTTCATGTCCGAACAATTCGCTTTCAGCGAGGGTCTCGGTGAGCGCACCGCAGTTGACAGCCAGAAACGGTCGTCCGGATCGTGGACCATTGAAATGAATCGTCCGTGCCATCACTTCCTTGCCGCTTCCACTCTCACCGCTAATGAGGACGGTGGCTTTGGAGTCGGTGACGCGGGTGATGATGTCATAAACGGCCTGCATGGCGGGACTGGTTCCAGGCACCGCATCGAAATGATATCGTCCGGTCAGGGCTTGAGAGAGTCGAACATTTTCCCGCAGTAACGTGCTTCGCTCGTTGGCTTTTTGAATGATTCGAAGAAGGTCCGCGTTGTCAAATGGTTTCACGATAAAGTCATAGGCCCCTTCGCGCATGGCCTCGACAGCTCGTTCAATGGTGCCATAGGCGGTCATCAAAATCGCGCTGGTCGTCGGGGACACCTCACGGGCTTGAGACAGGAGTGCCATACCGTCCATACCGGTCATGCGGAGATCGGTAAGTAAGACGTTAATCGATTCCTCTTTCAGCATGAGGACGGCTTTGGCGGCACTGTTGCTGGTGAGCACGTCATATCCCTCTTCGCGCAGGACTTCATCGAGCATCCATAAATAATTCTTCTCATCGTCGACAACTAAAATGGTGGACATGGTTCTTGGCCTTTGTCTGTTTAGAGCGGCGTCTCCCTGGACTCCGATTGTGGTGAAACAGGAATAGAAGCAGGGAGGTGCACAGATACGCTGGTGCCTTGTCCTGGTTCGCTTTCCAGAACAATCGATCCCCTATGTTCTCTGACGATACGCTTGGCAAGGGAAAACCCCAGGCCGATGCCTCCGGGCCGTTTCGTAAAGAACGGCTCACCCAATCGGCTGGCGTCCGGTGCTGAAAGACCGACGCCGCTATCGGTAATGGTGGTGATGATTTCATTCCCGCTTGAAGACGCCTCGAGGTGTATCGTCATGGCTCCCCCTTTGGCATTGGCCATGGCTTGCAGACCATTGCGTACCAGATTCGTAAAGGCCTGATGCAACAGGTCATAGTCGCCATCGACATAGTATGGGTTGGGAGGTGGAGAAAAATGGATGACGGATTGAGAGGGAACGGCCCAAGCCGTTGAGACTTGTGAGACTTTTTCGAGAAGCCTCCCCAAGTCTATTTTTGTAAATTGGATGCGAAGCGGAGTGCCCAGTCGCAGCACCCCCTCCACCGCCGTGTTCAAATGAGTGACTTCCTCCAGAAGAATGGAAACATGTTGATGGATAGACGGATCAGTAGTTTTTTTTGCCAGCATGGTGGCTGCGCCTTTAATGATTCCGAGAGGATTTCGAATTTCATGCGCCATTTGGCCGGCCACTTCACCGAGGGTGGCCATCTGGGTAATCCGTTGGAGGCGCTCTTCCATTTGGGCAACTTCCGTTAAACGGTCAATCAGTTGTCGTTGCGTTTCTTGCAGCTCTTGATTTGTTTTCTCAAGGGTGTTAGCCAGAATTTCCTGTCGATTTCGTTGATCTCGTTCTCCTTTTGCAAAGTAGTAGGTCAACAGCCCGGCAATGGTAAAATACACAATGGCTGCCAAGGCATCCTGGAGTTCTCTTGTCTCGATCGGCGATGGAGGGTCGTTCATGTCTGCGATGATAAACCCGGTCATAGACAAGACGGCACATCCTACGACAATGATCACATCTTTGCCTCGTAATTTCGCGGCTGCCGAAATAATGGGTAGCAGGAAAACCAGTTCGTAGATACTGCCGCTCCCATCCGTGACGGCGACGAGGAGGGCCGCTAGCAGGAGCTGCAGGGCAATGCTTGACCGGAGCAAGATGATTCGGGGTTTCTGGTTTGGTCGATAGACCGAAAAAGGTGGAGCCAAGACTTCGACAATTTGCAGCATCACAATCGTCGATAAGGCAACATAGGCAAATAGGGAGGTTGAGCCTTTCGCACTGCCGAGGGAGACGAGCAATCCAGCCAGGAGAGTCAGGGTGGTGATTTTCAAAACATCGAAGGCACTAAAATTTTTCATCTTGAACATGAGAACGTTCTCGTGAAATCAGAAAATGCGGCTTCACTATACAGGGTTGTGGGGAAAAAATAACAGGTCCTCGATAATCTGCGCTGATTGTATAGCGGTGAGTCGCCATGGAGCCACCTTCGGTTTAATGAAGGCTGGGAAGACCGTCAAGAAGGATTTGGGCTTCCTGCTGATAATGGTGTTGCTTGGATTCCGATACAGGAGATCGGGAGGGTTCATCTATGATGTGACGCAATTCTTTCCGTGCAGCACGATGGTTCTGCCGTTTGATATAGGTTTTAGTCAGATCCCGTCTCGCTCGCATGTAATCGGGTTGCACCTCCGTGGCCTGAATCAGGTAGGTGATGGCCATGTCGGGGTCACCGCCGAGAAACCATGGAAGTTCCTCCAGCATCATCCCCATCATGTGAAGTGCCGGTGCGTGGTGGGGGTTGAGTTCTAAGGCCCTTCGCACATGAGTCTTTAACGTGTTGACTGTCAAAGCCGAGGCCATGACATCTTCGATTTTTGCAGCGCTTCCCAGGTTCGCCGCCTATAAATCATGCGCGTCCGCATTGTCTTGTTCTCTATCAAGGCCCTGTCGGGCCAGACGGGCCCCTTCATCAAATACCTGACGTTTCCAGCTCTCGTCCTGATAGATTTCCTGTCCAATTTCGAGATACAGGTCGGCTAATTGTAAGAGCATAGCCGGGTCTGAAGAATTCTGACTGCCCTCCGCCGGGAGGTTTTGGAGTTGGGTCAAAGGGGATTGCGAAGGGTCGGTTTTGAGGGGGCCAGCTTTTGCATAACCCCCCTGAATCCCTTTAAACAGCAACAGTCCGATCAGTAAATAGACGGAAGACTGTGAAAAGAGGCGGCTGAAGTATCGTCGAAAACCATTGTCAGGAATCATGTTGGCCAAATTTTCATACAATCCCAAGAAACAATAAGCCCTGCCAAGTGTTCGGATTCTACCACAGGTAAAATGTGGAAGTGTCCCTCCGTGTGTGCAGGGGAAGGATCCCGCGCAACAAGTAGATTGTTTCAGGCGAAATAGTTTGGAGAATAAGTGTTGGTCGTCCCTTTCAGAGGGTAGCGGTGGGAACGCCACAGTTTTGGGAACGTCTTTGAGATCCGAGTCATCCGTTACTCGGAAACATTTGCCTTGGAGGGAACATGGAGTGTCACAACAGTGCCTTTGCCGGGTGTGCTATCAATGACCACTGATCCGTGATGCAGGTCCATGATTGATTTGACGATGGCGAGACCCAGTCCCGTCCCTTCCTCAGAGCGTGCGGGGTCTACGCGAAAAAACCGATCAAACAGTTTGGGGAGATGTTCTGCCGCAATGCCACAGCCTGTGTCTTCGACCCTGATTTCTGCAGAGCCGTCGTGAGCCGAACGCAGTGATAAGCAGACTTCTCCACCGTTCGCTGTTTGCTGGATAGCATTGTGGACCAGGTTGCTGAGGACACGTTTGAGCAATTGTGCATCGGCATACAGGAATCCCTCACCTTGGCACACAAGCCGAATGTCTTTTCCCTCAGCCAAGGCTTCATGATAGCTGCAGATCGCTTCCAATTCCGCTCTGCCATTTAGGCGAGCCGTACGCAACGAGATCTCGATGTTTTCGGCTCGCGCTAAAAACAACAGGGTTTCCACCGTTCGTGACAGCCGTCCAAATTCTTCAAGGTTGGATTCGAGAATTTCACGGTATTCGTCGGTATTCCGTGATTTGGCCAAACCGACCTCGGTGGCTCCCATGAGGTTATTGATCGGGTTACGCAGTTCGTGAGCCAGATCGGCGGAGAACTGGGTCAGCTGCGCGAACGATTTAGCCAGGCGCAACAGCATGGCATTAAACGAAGACGCCAATGCAGATAATTCTTTGGGCCAGGAGGCCGGGTCAAGTTGCGCATGAAGGTGTGTCGCGGTAATGCCTTCTATGTGGCGCATCATTTCAGCAACAGGACTCAACCCACGTCGAGCAACGAATACGGCTGCCACAGCTGAGAACAGAAGACCCAACACCAATGCCCCGATGAGATTGTGTTGGTGTTGGGCAAGGAGTGTCGCTTCATGTGTCATATCGAGAGCGATCTGAATGATGTGCTGTGAAGTGGTTTGACTGATCGCAGCCATCAGCATCACGGTTCGTCCGTCAGGAATGGTCTGTACCACACTGTTTGTTCCGGGCAGTTCAGAAGGTATCGGGAACTGCATGGCGGTCGGGAAGGATTCCATTCCCGGCGTTTCAATAATGAGGCTGTCTCCGGCTTCATTCAGAATTCTCGAATAATAACGACCCGCGGGTACAACAATTCCTTCGCGTTGTTCATCTGCCAATCTTTCAAGATTGGGTGGTTGCTCTTGTAGGACGGAGCGCAGCAGCTGAATCTCTTGTAAGAGAAAATGTCTATTGTCCTGTTCCAACGTGTCGGTCAGGGTTTGATGCAAATACCAGCCTATCGAACATAAAATGACTGAGGTGGAGAGGATAGAGAGAAAAGTGAGGCGGGCGGTGATCGACCATGGCTTATCGTTCTTCAAGGACATAGCCGACTCCCCGGACGGTGTGCAACAGTTTATTTGGAAAAGGATCGTCGATCTTCTGCCGCAAGCGGCGCACCGCCACATCCACAATATTCGTATCACTGTCGAAATGGATATCCCAGACTTGCTCGGCGATCAACGTTCGCGACAGCACTTCGTGAGGACGTTGCAGGAATAGCAAGAGCAAGGCAAATTCTTTAGGTGACAACTCCAGCCGCTGGCCGTGACGGAAGGCTTTGTGACGAACGGGATCAAGCGTGAGATCGGCCAACCCGAATTTTTCTGGTTGTCGTGCGGGACCACGCCGGAGAATCGAACGAATGCGTGCCAGCAATTCGACAAATGCAAAGGGTTTCACTAAATAGTCGTCAGAACCCAGTTCCAACCCTTTCACCCGGTCTTCAACAGAATCTCGCGCTGTGAGAAACAGAACCGGAGTCGCCTTGCCACTCCTCCGCAACTCTTGGAGTACCGACCAGCCATCCTGGAACGGCATCATGACGTCAAGAATAATGAGGCCGTACTCGACCATGCGAGCCAGTTGCAAACCTTCCGCGCCGTCTGCGCTGATATCGACAACAAAGCCTTGCTCGGTCAGCCCCTTTTGCAAATAGGCCGCAGCTTTCTTTTCGTCTTCAACAATCAGGATGCGCATGGAATGGTTTCCTGACGATGGACAAGTATTCGCCTGACAGCATACAGGGAGGCGGCGCGACGGGGGAGAGCCGCACCTCCGGTTTCAGTGCTCCAATCACGCCAATGGTTAAGAGTTTCAGCATATCCGACCCGGCGCCGACATAGGCTAACTGTAAGAGACTCAACTCCGTCGCCAGCGACGTTATCAACACTGGACGCAACCCACGCTGCCCGGATTCTGCGACGGCATCTTCCAGATTGTCTCTTTTCAATTCGAATCGGCGGACCACATCCAACATCAGAATACCATTTTTCGCCACCACGCCAATGCCAATGATCGCGCCCAGCAATGGCAGAATAGCAACGGGTTCATAAAATGACCGGAGCTCGATCAACGATGCCATGAACACAAGGAAAATGGCGGCCACCAGTGGCGCGAACAGGCTGTGAGACCATTCCTGCTGTTGCTGAGAAAGTCTGCCGAACTCCACCCACCGGGTGGCAACGTTTCATCCTGATTGAGTTTGGCCGTGATTTCGGACATGGCGCTGTCCAGATCATGGTGTGCAAGGCGAGCGGAAATTGCTACCAGTTGCCGCAAAGCGATAACTCGATACTTCCCGTATATGGAAGCCGTGTTCAAACAGGTAACCCATGAAGAGAAGTTCTTTTTTACGGACATTTATTTTTCAGGGGTTTCATGTCCAAATGCCGTATACAAGGATGGCAACAGAAAGAGATTCAGAACAGTCGAGGTTGTTAACCCACCAAGAATCACTACTGCCATGGGGTATTCAATTTCATGCCCCGGCTTGTTTCCTCCAATGACAAGGGGGAGGAGAGCTAATCCGGCCGTACAGGCGGTCATCAAAATTGGCACTAATCTTTCTTCAGACCCTCGGAGCACCAACGCGGGTCCGAATTGTTCGCCTTCCTGGACTTTCAGGTGCCGATAGTGGCTGATCAACATGATGCCGTTTCGGGCTGCAATGCCCAACACGGTCACAAAGCCGACAAGCGACCCGAGTGAGAGGACGCCACCGCTCATGAAGACCGCCACCACTCCTCCGATCAATGCGAAAGGCAGAGTTAAAGCGACCATGAGTACAAGTCGCACGTTCCCGAAGTCCACATGAAGTAACACGAGAATACCGATGAGAGAGAGAACTGCCAGGGCATACAACCGGCTCTCTGATTCCTGTCGTGCCGCGTATTCGCCGAGGATTTCCGAATGGTATCCCTGATCAAACTGGATGTGAGTGACCCGCGATTCAATTTCCCGGGCGACGCTGCCAAGATCTTGGCCGGCGACATTTGCGGTGACATCAATCCGGCGTGAAGCCGCTTCGCGCTTGATTTCATTCGGAGTGGGTACGATGGTAATCTCCGCAATATCGCCCAATGGAACGAGGGTGCCTCCGGGAGTTTCAAGTGGGAGATGCCTCAGTGCCTGCACATCCGTTCGGAGATACGCTTCACCCCAAACAGCCACGGTATAAATCTCCTGATCCTGATAGACTTCTCCTGCTTTGAAACCTTGAAGAAGGGTGGCCACCACTGATCGGACTTGGCCGGGTGTCAAACCCAAATTGGCGGCTACGTCAGGCCGTAGTCGAATTTGAACATGAGGCACCAAAATCTGAGATTCCACTTCGAGGTCAATAATGCCCTTGATGTCACCGAGCGATGCGTAGACCTCTTGAGCCTTTTCACGCAAAATGTCCAAATCCGACCCATAGATTCTCACCACGACTGCCGCACTGGTGCCCGTCAGCACTTCTTTGATCCGTTCTCGCAAATAGGTCAGGACATCACGATAGAGTCCTGGATAGCCGTCTACCACTTCCTGAATATTTCGGACCGTGGCTGCATACTCGATGTGTGGATCGAGACTAATCCACAGTTCGGCAAAGTTGGGGCCGACGACCTCATCTGCGACTTCGGCGCGGCCAATGTGGGAACCAAAATTCCGAACTCCCGGAATAGCGCGTAATTCCTGGCTCACTCGAAGCGTGGTGCGTTGCATGGCCTCGAGAGACGTTCCGGGTTTTCCGACCCAGTGCATGAGAAAGTCGCGTTCCATAAAGTTTGGTAAAAACTCTTCCCCAAGGAGCGGTAACGCCATGAGGGTCATGGACAAGGTCCCAATGAGCATCGCGACGGACCAACGAGGCCGATTGACGAGATGAGGCAGGAGCGCACGATATCCTGTTTTCAAAATCCTGGCTAATGGTGCTTCCTGACGCCTCAGCGGCGCTTGGGGCAAGAGTGTCAGGCTGAGTGCCGGTGTCACCGTGAGCGCAACCAATAAGGAAGCCATGATGGCTAGGACATAGGACAACGCGAGGGGACGAAAGAACGTTCCCGATAATCCCGGCAAAAAGAACACCGGCAAGAAGACCAGACACACAATGAAACTGGCAAAGACCACGGCGCTCCGTACTTCAAGGGAAGCCCGGAGTACGATTTTGAAGGCTGAGGAAGGATTGGGGGACTGTCGATTGAGTCGGAGCCGACGCATAATATTTTCAACATCAATGATGGCATCATCGACAATCTCTCCAAGCGCAATGACTAACCCGGCCAGCACCATGGTATTAATGGTTCCTCCTTGAACATGCAGGACGACTGCTGCAGCCATCAGTGAGAGGGGAATGGTCACGAGGCTGATAACAGCCGTTCGCCATTCAAATAAGAACGCTACTAAGATCATGATGACCAGTACACTGCCGAGCACCATCGCTTGTTGAAGATTTTTCAGTGACATTTCGATAAAGGTCGCCGGGCGAAAGATCGTCGAATCTATTTCCACCCCCTTCAGCCCTGGTCGCATGGAGTCCAGAGCCGCTTCCACTTTTTGTGTCACATCCAGGGTATTGCCCCAGGGCTGCTTTTCCACAATCAGGAGCAGTCCTGGCATGCCATTGATAATGGCATCACCGATAGGGGGTGGATGGCTCTCCACCACACGCGTGACATCCCCTAACCGGATAGGGACATCGTTTTTGAAACTCACGAACGTGTGTGCCAGATTGTTTGGAGTGGTGATGGGAGAAATCTGGCGAATCGGCAATTGCTGGTTCGGCGTCTCAATAAACCCTCCGCCTGTCACGAGTGAGGCGTCACGTGTGGCTTGCATCACCGCATTCAGGCTGATCCCATTGGCCTGTAAGCGGCGTGGATCGACAAGCACTTGATATTGACGATCCCGCTGTCCCCAGATGGCCACATTGGCCACTCCCGGTATGGCTCTAAGTCGTGGGCGGATTTTCCAAAGAGCCAGATCAGTGAGTTCCATGCGAGACAGGATTTGTGATGAGATGCCAATTTTGAGCGCACGGCTGGTGGAGGAAAGCGGTGACAGGATGATCGGGGGACGAACCACGGCCGGAAGGGTTGGAGACACCAGGGCCAACCGCTCTTGAACCAGAGAGCGCACCCGTATGAGATCCGTGCCTTCCTGGAATATGAGCACGACGGAAGAAAGCCCCAGAACGGTCTTTGAGCGAATCGTCTCCATCCATGGCAATCCATTGAGAGCATTTTCGATGGGAAGGGTGATCAAGCTTTCCACTTCTTCCGTGGAAAGGCCGGGGGCCTCAACCTGGACCTCCACGCGGGGAGAGGCGAATTCGGGAAACACATCCAACGGTGTCGACTGCAAGGTCCAGAATCCGTACACTAGGAGAAAGCCGGCCAACGCCATGATCAGCACACGAAATCGCAATGATGTGGTGATGAGCCAAGTCATAGTGACGTACGTTATTGACTGAAACCGACTTCTGTCCCAAACAGCTCTGCCGCACCCTGGACGACGATTTCCGAACCGGGAGGCGGACCGGACGCTAACACGGCTTCTGCCCCATGAATAAAACTAACCTGCACTCGCTCACGAACGAACGTGTGTGGAGCGCGCTGGTTGTACACCCATGTACCGCCATAAATATCCACGATGACCGCTGACCATAGCACGACCAGGCATTCTCCGGTTTGCTGTAATGGCAAAAAGATTTGAACCTTTTGACCGAGTTGCCACGCCTTGTTTGGATTGGCCACTTCATAAAAAAGATCAATGGTTGCGGCGACCGGATTTGACGAGGGAGGACCCGAGACCGGGTTGGCGACAAATAGGGAGTGTTCGTTCATGTTGCCAAGAGGCCCCACTTGAGCAGGTTGTTGGAGGTTTAATTCTTTGAGAATGCCGACATACACCGGCACACGTATCCAAAATCGATCAGGAGTCGTCATCGCGAGAAGGGGAGGCCCCAGTAACTGACGCCTGGCATGGGCTTCCCTCAGAGTCGCTTGCGCCAGTCGAAATTGAACTTTGGCCTCATCGACGGCACGTTGGCTTCCCGCATGGTCGCGAAGGAGACGTTGCGTGCGGGCCAAGAGCACTTGAGCGGCTTGAAGCTGGACCTGGGCAGCCTGAACTTGCCCGTCGGCATTCACTTGGGCCTCCGCAACTCGGATCTGATCCGCCGGAGTCATCAATGGCAAGATGGTGAAGACCGACTGTTTGTCTTTGGATGGGGACTGTTCCGAGCTGGCAGCAAGCTGGTTCGGTGGCAAAATGAGTTCTCCTCCATACAGGCGGGTTTGGCTGACTGTTCGACGTTCAATGGCCACGGTCGTGATCCCCAGCCGCTGTTCCGCCTTCGGGGTCAATCGAATGGTATTGAAGGCCGTTTCCTGGGCGATATGTTCCACATGAGCGGGATCGGATTGTTCCGCGGATTCGACGGTTCTCGGGATCGTCATACTCACCATCACGCCTATGCATACGATTGAGACAAGTTTGGACTGGAATAGTTGATGGTTACCGAATATTCCAAAAGGCTTGCCGGATTGGCCTGGTGAGATGCTCACTGTCGATCTCTTATAGTTCATGATGGGGCCAGTCGAGTGTCCTGAGAATGATGAGGTTGGGAAAGAAGCGAATGGCCAATGGCGCGTTCCAGCTCCGCAGTAGCCTGGCGTTGGCCTGCGATCAGTTCGATTTCGCGGATCTGCGCCTGAATCCAGTTTTGCTGCGCAGTCAACGGTAAGAGAGGCGTCGCATTCCCGGCCTCAAGGGCCTTTTGTGCTTGAAAGGTCGTGGTACGATGGGCTGGCAGCATTCGTTGTCGCCAGTTGCGGACACTCGATATGGTCTGAAGCCATCGTGTGTGTGCCTGTCGGACTTCGAGGGCAATTTGATCGCGCACGGTCACATACCGGCGGGCGGCCATCTCCACCCCGGCTTCAGCCATGGCAATTCCACCCTGGTTTTGGTTAAAAATTGGAATGGTAAATTGAATCCCTGGACGGGAATTAAACGGATCGACCGTGGTTTGTTTGGCTCGATAAATTCCAGTGACCACAAAAATTTCTTTGCGCGCCAAGCCGACCCGTTGACCGGCCGCTTCTAACTCCGCTTCCGCTGCCCGCAGATCGGGACGGGTGGCGAGGGCATCGGTCAACAATTCCTCGACAGTCCGTTGCGTTGTTGGCAAGATTGCTGGATTTTGCAAAACGATGGCAGCGTCTTCAAATCCTAACCCGATGAGAATCCGGAATTGTTCCCGAGCCAGATCAATCTCATGGGTCAATTGGTGGATCTGCTCCTCAGCTTGCAACACATCGATCCTGGACGTTCCGGCATCAAGTTCGCTGATTTCACCCGCTTGCCATCTGGATTCCGTGATTCGCGCGATGTGCCGAAGGATCTCCGCATGTTTCACGGTCAAGGCCAGACGCTGCTCAGCGAGGAGTACATTGGTGAATGCGACTTTGACATCGCGCACGAGGGTTAATCCATTTTGAATAAGCCCTTCGACGGTCTGCTCCAATTTATGTTGCGCGGCTGCCACTTTGTGGGGCCGAAGCCAGAGTGCTTCCAATGGAAAACGTATCGCAAATTCCAACGGGCCGGCGGGGCTCAGTGTAATGGGAAATACTCCCCAGAACTGCGGGTTTTGCAATATATTGGCTTGAATGAGCTCAGCCTCTGATACACTCAATCCCGCAAACGCTTCCTGGAAGCCTGCGTTATTCCACAAGGCCACTGTAATGGCTTCTTCCAATGTGACCCCATCCTTCAGGGAGATGTCTGGAGGAATCACGGTTTTGTCAGGTTCATTTTTCATACCGGATCGAAAACCGGTTCGATCTTCGATGCGGTCAATCACGTGTGAATAATCCTTGGGAGCGCTCGCACACCCAGGAATGAATAGCAGTAATCCCATGCAGAGCATCAGCAGGTATGTCGACCTGGGCTTGATTGTGAGAGAGGGCGTATTGAGCAAAGAGAAATTTCCTTTTTATGAGCCCACGGAGTCTAAGGACGTTCCCATTCCTCAGGGAGTGCTGTTCCTTCTTCTGGAGCGATCCCTAATTCTTTTAATTTGACATACAGCCGAGAACGATGTACGCCTAAAAGACGCGCGGCCTCGGTTTTGGCAATGAGGTCTTGATTGTGATGAAAGATTGGCACTGGCAGAATTTCGCCTAAGGTCCAACGATGTTCCCCAAGATTCCAGGCATATCCTGGATTGGCTTGAATGTCCGGATACTGGTTGGCGATTTCAAGTTGCAGAGCGGATTGGGTAATCTCGTAATTCGCCAACGCCGCCAACACATCGGGATGCTCTCCTAAGGCGATTTCTTTGAGATTTTGGACTAGTATGGCTGGAATTTTAGATGCGCTGAGCACAATCCAGGGATGGCCTCTTGCCTCCGCAGTGCTAACCCAGGTGGGAAAAAATGTAATACGGGGGTTGGGCCGCCGAGCTGCCGCGATGGAGACAGCCTCCGCGGAAGCAGCTTGAGTGCGTGCCAGCGCTAGATCGGGATGATGAAAAATGGCAGCCAGGGTGAACCGATCAATATCCCACGATTTGGAAAGCCATTCGGTTTCCCTACCAGTCGCACTCTCGATAAACTCTCGTAGCTTTTTGCTAGACAGAGCGTGCATTTCGATCCGAAACGCAGATTTAGCGGCCTTTAGCGGATGCTCTTGAAATTGAATGAAGCCCATGAGCGACAAGCTCAAGAAGCTACATATCATCAGAGAGGAGAATAGCCTGTGCATGTTAGGAATGATAACAGTCCATCTCAAACAGCAGCATGACAAGAAGATTACAATTTTGTCAGAATTGATCGGTGACCTGTTCATTGAATCCACCGGGCCATCGCTTCATACCTCCCCACACCGCACTTCAGCATTTGAGATGCAATGCTTGCCGAATTTTAGTTCAGTACCGGGAGGGAGGGAAATCCAGAAAATTTTTTGACAAGACCCGGAATAGGCACGTGTCGGAGTAGATGGCATGTCACCTAACATGCAAAAAGGGAAACACGTGAAAATGAGAAGAAGCCTTATAGAAGTTGGCCTGATTTTTAGCTGGCGTATTTCACAAGGG
>JAGQKG010000051.1 GCA_020430245.1 Nitrospira sp. | reverse complement strand
GATCCCATCCATGCCATCGTGAATGCCTTACGGAATGCGTTGGAGAATACGCCGCCGGAATTGGCCGGAGATATTATCGATAAGGGAGTGGTGATTACAGGCGGGGGTTCGTTGTTGCCGGGCATCGCTACACGGTTTCAGGAAGAAACCAATCTGCCCATCATTACGGTGGAAGATCCCTTGACCTCCGTCGTGTATGGCGTGGGAAAAGCTCTTGATGAAGTCGATTTATTTCAAAAAATTCAAAAATTTTAATGGTTGGTTAGGGCGACATCATCCGAGCGTTGGGTACGATCTGAAAAATCTTGCCTTGATGCCCGATCACATAGAGTTCCCCCTCACGATCTTCACCAAAAGACACAATTTGTAAGTCCGTATTCAGCAGTTGTGTCGTCTGCCCGTCGCGATAGCCCCAGATTTCCCCGGTACAATAGTCCCCGAACACATAGACCCCTTCTAATGAAGGCACATGCTTCCCACGATAGACATACCCTCCGATCACCGAACAACGTCCGTGTTCGTGCCGGTATTCTGTGACTGGCGGGACCATATGTTGGGCCGATTCGCAGTTCTTGGCGGGCTTGAAACAGTGGGTCCCCTCTAAGAGTCGCCACCCATAGTTTTTCCCTTTTGCAATCACATCGATTTCTTCCCAACGGTTTTGTCCGACATCCCCGGCCCATAATTCTCCGGTCTGCCGGTCAAAGGAAAAGCGCCAGGGGTTTCGAAGTCCAAGCGCAAATATTTCCGGTTGACCCTGTTGTTCGACAAAGGGATTATCCGCAGGAATACGGTAGGGAGGCGGTCCATCCACATCAATCCGGAGGAATTTACCCAGCAAGGACTTTCGATCTTGCGCTCGATTCTCCGGATCACCGCCTGCTCCGCCATCTCCTGTTCCAATATACAAGAACGCATCGGGGCCAAAGGCGATCATGCCTCCGTTATGGTTGCTGTAGGGTTGTGGAATGACGAGTCGGATAGTTTCTTGTGGGTCTGCTCGGGCGGGGTCGACGGATTCTTGGTATTCGGCAATCACCGTAGCCCCGTCCCGTGCCCTGGTGTAGTTGACAAAGAACCGGCCATTGTTTGAGTACTGAGGGTGGAATGCCAGGCCCAGGAGTCCTCGTTCCCCTCCTGTGGACAGCTTTTCAGCGATATCCATAAAAAGAGACGGATTCTGTTGGCCTGAAGTCACGATGATAATGCGGCCATTCTGTTCTACCACGAACAAGCGATTGGTCTTATCCGGACTGGCGGTGAGAAAGACCGGCTTGGAAAAGTTGTGTTCCACCAGGGGTTGCAATCCAATGGGGCCTTTGACAGGGGCAGGTTTTCCAGAAAGACCCCAGCCCGAGGTTGACCAAAGCCCTATCGCTATTCCTATGACGATTCCCATCAAAAAGGGGCCTAGACGTTTAGGATGAGGGCCAGGAAGGTGGAATGGCTGGCCTCGAGAAAGGATTGGGCGGAGTGGGGATTGCCCAGGAAATCGGTGCCTTGTTATAACGTGAAAAGCCATAAGTCCGTGTGAAGGAGGGCGAGATGATACTAAAGTATGAGTCCGATATTTTAGATGACGAAAATGCTCGAGGGAATTTCTATCATGTCTGCCAGGGGCGGGTCCAGGACACGCCGGTCGGCATTCCTCCTGACGATCAGCCCTATGAATGCCCCGCGTGTGGGATTGATTTGGAACAGGAAGACTTTTTACTGGCGCAACAACGAGGGTGGTCATAATGTCGGTTGAAACTGTGCCCACCCTAGGCAGGGAGGAAGGTATGCATTTACCACGCAGCCAGGGGAGAAAAACGGTATCGGTCATGCGCGGCCTCATGATGCTCTGCCCAGCATGTTATGACAGTATTCATGAAGAAAAATTAGTGGATGAAAAAAACTATGTGGCGGATCATGAAACATTTTTTGACGTGATTTGTCCAGGTTGCGAAGATTTGAACCGTCCCCTCATTGACGATATGCTGGGCAGTTCCGAATAGCTCCAGTCACTTCTTGACCGGGCATAATGAACTAGTTCTTTTTCCCCACGCGACCAAAACTTCCATCTGGCATCCTGACTTCCGCAGGTTCGCCTAACTTCACCATACAATTCATAAGGCGACATTTGCGTGGAGACCTGTGGATTGTCTGGTAAATGGTTGCGTAAAAAACTGAATTTATTAGGGTAGGGATTTTTCACAAGTATGAACTGGTCAACCTCACCGATGAAGGGGAGGTTTGGCGATTCCGATGTAATGAGATCATGTGCATATGTAATTCCGAGACAAGTTCCGCATAATTCACTGAGCGTCTTATGCCGCCACCCGTCAACTGAGGTGGCCGGCCCATCTCCTCCGATTGCTCAATCCATTTGCCTTTTCAATATCTCCCAATGCGTGAACTTTATGCCTTTGTTCGCTTCCTTAACTACTGTGTAGATGTGACCGATAAGAAGATGAGGGTCAAAAGTCGTTGTGAAGATTCCCGAGCAGGAGGAGTCCTATGGGAGGCTTCAGATCGGGTCCACTTATCTTTGCGGTCCTTGGAGTTGCTCCCCTCTTTCTGTTTGTCTGTCCCTCTCCTACCTTACCGTGTGGATCTCTCCTCAACCCCCTTGCGTTCCAGGTTACGACCTTCACCCAAAATACCCTTCTTCCCAACGGAATGATGGCCATTCGGTATCCGGAAACGGAGCAGGAGGCCTCTCCACATGTCAGTGTGCATCGAGTGTTGATGGTGATCCCTGGACTACAGGAATCCCTTCCTGAAGCTTCGGATATGCACTATCGAATCATTGAGGGGGATGGCACGATCGGATGGATCACCTACATCCTTTCGGCCCATGCACTTTTCTATGGTGTGGGTGAGGATTCGTTAGGTTTTCCCGAAAAGATTTGGATTGATCCTGAAGAAGATGGGCTGAATGGTAACGAACATATCAATGGCAGAGAGCCTGATTCAGTGAAATGAGTGTGTCATATGCTACCAAGGTAGCATTTCCAGACCGCCTAATTCATCGAGCAGGCGCCTGGTCCCCGGGGATCTCCGCAGGATCCGCAACTGCCTGGGTCAACAATGTTCATTCCATCGCCTGTCCCGCCGACGGCAAATCCCGTCAACTGTTTTTCAAGTCTGTTGGACCGACATTCCGGACATTCCGGGATTGTCGAGCCATGGACAAGCATTTCGAATCGATGTGAACATCCCTGACACTTATAGGCGAAAATCGGCATAGGTTCTGGACCTCCTTTTGAATGAGATGGTACATCTATTATTATAGGCAACCATGTGTGAGGAGAACAATGGAGGTTCGCGAAGCGGATGGAGAAGGAGAAAAGGATGTATCAGGAAGAGGAATCGTTTAATCTGAGGTTTTCCCTGGAAGCCAACTTCCCGGATGAATATGAGGGCGAGGAGGATGGGAGAGCATGGCTCGCACATTGGGAAGAAACCGTGAAGCCTGCTATCGTGAAAAATATTTTTCGCACATTGGAACAGTACCCTGACTGGGTGGCTCGCTTTCGCAATCGAGGAATGGCAGCTACGGACGAAATTGAAATTGTCTTAGAAAAAACCTATACCGATTCTTCCTTGAATTAACCCCATGATGTTCCTTCGGCCATTCGTGAAACGATATGTGCTCCTAGGCGTTGTCTGGGCTTGTATGATCGGATGGCCTACTCCCGCATATACGCAGAATCTCACCTATTCCCCCACGCCGAGTAATCCGGTCGGGCGCGCTCCGCAAGCCATTACCTCGGGAGATTTCAATGGAGACGGATTGTGGGATGTGGCGACGGTAAACGGCACATCCGACGACGTCTCAGTGCTATTAGGCAACGGCAATGGCACCTTTCGATCGGCTGTGTCCTTTGGAGTCGGGAAGATTCCGTTGGCGGTGGTTGCTGCTGATATGGATGGCGACGGCCTCCTTGATCTGGTTTTGGCCTTAAGCGGCGCTGATCAGGTGGTGGTGCTGAAAGGTGAGGGCACCGGCTTGTTTCAGAAGTTGGCCAGCCAGGGGGCAGGCAAAGGGACGACCTTTTTAGCGGTCCGGGATGTCAACGGGGATGGCTGGAGGGATGTGGTGGCGGTGAATAGTGGACGATTTGGGTACTACCCGCCTTTTGATCTTGCGGTGCTCTTCAATGATGGCAAAGGAGGCCTGCTGGCCCCCGTGTCTTACGAACAGGACGGGCGGGACGGCATGTTTCCTACCGGGGTGCTGGTCGAGGATTTGACAGGTGATGGAAAGCCTGACCTTGCCGTGACGTGGAGTCAGCCAAGTTGGCGTTCTCCGAACGGCCTTGTCTCCATTCTGAAGAATACCGGAAATGGGAACTTTGCCCTTGAGAAGGAACTGAAGCCCGGCTTCACATTAAGCGCGATCCAGGGGGCCGACATCAACCATGACGGATTAACGGACCTCGCCGTGACCAGCCTTTTTTCAGACGCGGTTCGCATCATGCTCCAGCGAGACGGGGGAACGTTTGCCGAACTGGATCCCATTAAAGTGGGCTTTGCGCCGGTGGGAGTGATGTTTCGGGATTTTGACGGAGATCAAGAGATAGACATGGTTGTGGTCAATCGTGATTCCAATAGTTTGTCGATTTTGTTGGGTAATGGAGCCGGACTCTTTACCTCAGCGGGACATTTTGGTGTCGGAGCCACGCCGTCGGCCATGGTTGTGGAAGATTTTGATCAGGACCAATTTCCCGATCTGGCTACGGCCAGCACCAATATCGATGGCGTTTCCGTACTTCTTAGCGGGGATGGGGCGATCCCTCTTCCAAGTTTGAGTACCGATGCCATGGTTTTTGAGATGGAGTCGGGTCAGGAGACGAATCCTTCATCCTCTCATCATATGATGCGGGTCTCCAACATTGGATTGGGTCTGCTTAAAATTGTGGGGGTGAGGATTACCGGCAATGAAGCGGATGCCTTTTCTGTTGAGGACAACACCTGCGCGGATATTACATTGCATACGGGCGATTCGTGCACGCTTCAGGTCGGATTCGTTCCACACGAACCTGGAACCCACCATGCCATGCTCACGATTCACGATAATGCCAGCGGTAGCCCGCGACACGTCGTGTTAAAAGGTCTGGTGAAAAGTTAAGAAGGTGCGCTCGTTGGAATGAATGAATATATAACCGAACCAGACTTTTTTACCCTCCCTTCCCATCACGCTATTTGATTTCTGCGCTTCAAACCTTCCCCATAATCCGGTATGCTCTTCTTCCAATTCCTGAAGAAGAGTGTGTTTGATGTCGACTTCCGGTCAATCCAGTCAAAATGTGTGGGTGGGTATCGATATTGGGGGTACCTTTACCGACTTTGTGATCTATTCTTCCTCGGATCAATCTCTCCAGCGATTTAAAATTCTTTCAACCCCGGCCGATCCTGCGGAAGCGGTACTCCAAGGGCTGTCTCAACTTTCCCACTATACTGGGCGTCATATTGTGCATGGTTCCACCGTGGCGACGAATGCCATCCTGGAACGCAAGGGGTCTCGAACCGCTCTCATCACGACAAAAGGTTTTCGCGATGTGCTGCACATTGGACGGCAAAATCGTTCTGAGTTGTACGACCTGTTCCCAGCCATTCCTCCACCGTTAGTCCCTCGTGAATGGTCCTTCGAAATCTCGGAGCGGGTGGATTGTGAAGGGAACATCCAGACGCCTCTTCAGGAGAAGGACCTTGTCTCGGTTCTTGAAAGATTGCGGCGCGATGGGATTCAGTCGGTGGCCGTGTCGTTCCTGTTTTCCTTTGTGAATCCTGTTCATGAGCAATGTGTGACAAGCCGATTGCGTGACGAAGGATTCTTCGTGACGGGTTCCTCCGAAATCCTGCCGGAATTTCGGGAATATGAACGAACCAGTACGACAGTGGTGAATGCCTATGTGTCACCTGTTCTCGATGCCTATTTGGGCCGCTTAGAACAGGAAATGCAACCGACCGAGTTTCATATTGTTCAATCGAACGGGGGGCGTATTTCGGTTGCCCAAGCGCGAGGGCATGGCGTCCGCTCTATTTTGTCTGGACCGGCCGGGGGTGTGGTGGGCGCGCGATACCTGGCCGGGTTGGCGGGCTTTACCCGGATTCTGACCTATGATATGGGCGGGACGTCCACGGATGTCGCGTTGGTCAATGAGACGATTCACGTGACGACCGAGGCTAACATTGGGGGGAACCCCATTCGTGTGCCTGTCATCGATATTCATACGGTTGGTGCCGGAGGCGGCTCCCTGGCTACCGTTGATGCGGGCGGCAATCTCCGTGTGGGACCCCAAAGTGCCGGAGCTCAACCGGGTCCGGTATGTTACGGGCGGGGCGGGACCATTCCGACGGTCACGGACGCTCATGTGGTTTTAGGTCGATTGCCTACCGACGGGTTTTTAGGTGGTCGGATGAGATTGAATGTCGAGTCGGCGCAACAGGCGTTCGATGAACTGAGCCAGCAGATGGTTCTGGCCCCTCGTTCCGGCTTGGATATCCGGCAGACCTTGGCCTTGGGCATGATCCAAATTGCCAATGTCCATATGGAGCGCGTGCTGCGTGTTATTTCGGTGGAGCGGGGAGAAGATCCGAGGGAAACTGTCCTGGTGGCATTCGGTGGGGCGGGCGGATTACATGCCTGCGATCTGGCCAGAGCATTGGGAATTCCACACGTGTTGGTGTCGCCCATGGCCGCCACGCTCTCCGCTCTGGGCATGTTGGCTGCGGAGGTGCAATTGGATTATGTCCAGACGGTGATGCTGCCAGGAGAGACGCCGATTGAGATCCTTGAACAGTGCACGCAACCGTTGGTTGATCAGGGGAAAAAGGACTTACATCGGGAAGGCGTGGATCCTGACCAATGGGTTCTCTCTCGAACCGTCGATGTCCGATATGTCGGTCAATCCTTCGACTTAGCGGTGCCGCTGACTTCAAAATTCCACGAGGAATTTCATCGAATTCACCAGGCGCGTTATGGCTATAGTCAGACAGAGACGCCTATCGAGATTGTGAATGTCCGAGTCCGTGCAGTCGGCCATGTGACGCCGCCCACCATTCCCACCAGGCCGCTAGGGTCAGCCGATCCGACTGCAGCTCAAGGGGAAGATCGTCCGGTGGTTTTGCCTCAGGGGATGCAACTTGTTCCGCATTATTGGGGAGCCCGCTTGCGTCCGGGACATGAAATCAATGGACCGGCCATTCTGGTGCTGGATGATACCACGGTCTACCTTAGCCCCACGGATCACGCCGCGATTGATACGTATTCGAATATTCTCATACATGTTGGAGCCACCGATGGATGATCCCATTCGCACCGAAATGATGAAGCACCGATTGGTGTCTGTGGCTGAGGAAATGGGCGCTCGCCTGCAAAGGGCTGCCTTCTCGCCCAACATTAAAGAGCGGTGTGATTTTTCCTGTGCGGTGTTTGATGCATCCGGAAATCTGGTTGCGCAAGCGGCGCATATCCCGGTTCATCTTGGAGCTATGCCGTTGTCGGTGCAAGCCTGTCTTGAGTCCTTGACGTTGGCGCCTGGCGATGTGGCTATGGTGAATGATCCCTATCGCGGGGGTACGCACCTTCCCGATCTCACGGTGGTCTCGCCCATTTTTGTGGAAGAAACCTTTCCTTCCACGCTCTTAGGGTTGGTCGCGAATCGTGCACATCATGCCGACATTGGCGGGATGTCGGCAGGGTCGATGCCGTTGTCGCAGGAAATTTATCAAGAAGGACTCATCATTCCTCCGGTCAAGCTCATGGTGAGCGGTCAAAAACATGCTGATATCTGGCGGCTGCTGCTAGCGAATGTCCGTACTCCAGAGGAACGCATGGGCGATCTCCAAGCTCAGTTGGCGGCCAATCAGATTGGAGGGGAACGGATGCGAGCGTTGGCTGAACGGTTTGGCGTGCAACCGCTGCTCGCGGAAATGGATGCCCTGCTTCGTTATAGCGAACGCCTGACACGCCAGTTAATCACCACGTTACCCAATGGATGCTACCGTTTTGAAGATGCTCTGGATAACGATGGATTCACTGAAGAACCTGCCGTCATTCGTGTTGCCATTACGATCCAGGATGAACAGGTCACGGTTGATTTTTCGGGAACCGATGTGCAGAGGCCTGGTAGCATCAATGCGGTCTATCCGGTCACGCTGTCCGCGGTGGCCTATGTCTTTCGCTGTGTGTTGGGTTTGGATATCCCTGCCAATAGCGGATGCTTGCGGCCGATTCACATCATCGCGCCGGAAGGCACATTGGTAAACGCCAGACCTCCTGTCGCGGTGGCGGCCGGAAATGTCGAAACCTCCCAACGAATTGTGGATGTTCTACTGGGAGCCCTGGCGCAAGCCTGTCCTGATCGCATTCCGGCGGCCAGCCAGGGCACGATGAATAATCTCACCATCGGTGGATGGGATCAACGACACAACCGGCCCTTTGCCTATTACGAAACCATCGGAGGGGGTATGGGCGCGGGTCCTCAATTTGATGGGGCGAGCGGACGCCATTCACACATGACCAATACGCTGAATACCCCGGTGGAAGCCGTTGAATATGCCTATCCGTTTCGCGTTTCCCACTATGCCCTGCGCGAAGGCTCTGGAGGAAATGGTCAGCATCAAGGCGGAGATGGAATCGTGCGGACATACGAGTTTCTTCAGCCTGCCGAGGTGACGCTGTTGTCCGACCGCCGGATTACCAAACCATATGGTTTGGAAGGAGGTGCCCCCGGAAAGTTGGGACGAAATCTTCTTAGGCAAAAGGGAGTTGAAAAAGATGTCAGTGGAAAATGTTCATTCCCCGTTGAAGCCGGCGATGAACTCACCATCGAGACCCCCGGCGGCGGCGGATATGGAATCAACTAGAATCTTGGTAAGTTGGGAAAGAGGGACTCCAAAATTATGCAAATCATTAAATTAAAAGCCTCATTTATGAGCCTGGGTCTTCTCGCCTGATACTCCTAGACAAATCCCTCATGGAACCCATCAAAAACCTCGTATCCGAATAGATACAAAGCGTATCTAAGGGCCTACCCGAATTCACCCCATCCTTTACTTCGAACATTGTCTTTACCGTTCCTTTGTCTTAACAGCACAATAGTTTTAAGGAGTTAGAATAATTGCCCATTAGTCGTCAGCGTGAGGAATGGGTTTTGCTGTTACTCTACAATGGCACAGAAAAAAGTGAAGTCTAGCCTTACAGCTCCCCCAATTAGAGCCAGAGGATGAAGGCCGTGTGGGCGAATATATAACAGCGAGAGAGAATATATATCATGGTCCATTGGGAAGTAGCGCCTGATCGGTATGACAAGGGGAAAATCTGTTGGAAGAACTTTGGCAACAAACGTATCCATGATTAACCCAAATATTCAAAATTTTGAAATTTAATTCTATTTGATAGCCAACCTGAGGAAAGATGGCAAATGCCGGACTCATTTGGAAAGACGAAAATAATGAAAACGACAAGGGAAAAAATTTGGCAAAGGCTCCATTGAAAAATATGAGGTATCCATCATGGTTGCCTGGGCGTGTTGGCTCGGCTGCTGTTCTGCGAGACCGATCTAGGTTCACGTTGCCCAGATAGAGCCCTCAGCCCTTTGTGAGGAGCAGGGTCAACGTCAGGTGTAGATACACGTTTTGACAAAGAGCCAAAAAAGGAGAAGACCATGCCGGCCACACAACTTCAATTCTATCAAGTGGGCTCATATCCCTATCCCTATGCAACGACCGGCACCGGCAGTGCGTTGACGGTCTGTCGGCGATACAACGATCCGTATTTGGCGTTTCTCACGCAGACCTCCTATGAGGATGAAATTGTGTTCTTGCATTTGCATTTGAGTGTGTCGCAAGAAGTCGGTCGCCTTCAGACACCTCCCGGGCATGATGTGATTAGCGGGATGGACTTTGCCATTTTTCGAAATATCATTTGGGCCGTGCAATCGACTCAGAATCAGGACACGATCATTGGCATCGATCCAGAGACGGGGAACGTCACGGATACGATTCTTGTTCCACCGAGAAGCGGGGCGGCTCTGGCATACAATGGTCTGTATTTTGTGCGGTCTGATGGCAACGTTCTCGAAGCGATTAGCAATTCCGGTGTTGTCTTGGGAAGCGTGAATGTCCCGCTTGGATCCAGTGTGCAAGGGTTAACTGCGGCGCCCTGGTCGTATGTCGCCAGTGATACCAGTCGAAATAGACTCCTTGTCTTAAACGTGTTTGGAAATATTATCGCGAAATGTCCGAATCCTCCTGGAGCAGCCGGCGGCATTACGGCCGTGGCGTATGACAATATCCTGGACTATAACCAAATCTCACAGTTGCCGACAGAAAACGGTGCGTGGGGTGATCCGGGAACCCCATATCATCCAGACACCCCTTGGAATCCTGCACCGTGGATGATGCGGCATAACATCTATCTGGCCAATGAATTGGACCAGACGATTTATTTTGGATATTTCTACGAGTAAGGCCGTGAGACAACTCAGAGCAACATCCTCATTCCCCATCTTAACGATGTTCTGCAATGAAGAAAGGGGTCAGTCATGAAAATTTTCACCAGGTGGTCCATGACCATGAAATCTGTGCTTTCGCCTTTCTTGATGTGTATGGCACTGGTGACTTCTGCCAATGCTACCCCGCCCACTCCACCAGTACAGCTTGAATTGCCTATGGCAGAGGGGGTAGTTGGTCTGACTCCAGAGAAGGGTGTGTTTATTGTCCCCGTTCGGATTCTGGCGAATCAGGATGTCGCGAAACTCACGCTGATCGTTCGGACAAATAAAATGGGTATGTCGGGACGGAGGGAGGGCTGGGTTAAGGACTATCCGCTCAAGGGGTTGGGGAAAGGAGAAACCCAGACCGTTGCGCTCAAGATTCCTGCGCAAGAAAAGGATGGCCTCTACCGGGTGGAAGCGGCCGTCCAAATTGAGCAGAAGGGGAAAACGGGAGTGGTGAGCAAGGGAGTCCTCATCCAAGTCGTCGAGAAAGGTCGGGGGCGACTCACCACGCCCGCTGAACTGCGTAGAACCCAAGTTTCACAAAAAAAACAGGCTTTCCAGGAGGCATTGGCCAGGAAACCGAAGAAACCGAACATCCGGCTCTTGATGGACAGCACAGTCCCTGTACCTGTTGAACTGGCAAAACAGATCAAACCGTATACCGGTCCAAAACAGAAACGAGCCGGAGGATCAGGTCCTCCAGCCGCGATCAAACCCTACCTTATTGAAAAACCCAAGAGGGACAAAACCAGCGACAGTGATCAACCACGGAATTCGGAGGTGCTTTTGGCTCAGTTCGGTGTCCCTGTTCCGCTGATTGAACTGAGAGGGCAGGTGGTGTTTGAAGATTGGTACACAAATATCCCCTGTAATCCTTTTGATCCAAATGACCCATATTATCCCTGCAACCCTGGACCTCCACCGGTCTTAACCGGCCTCGCCAATGCCACGATCGTTATCTATTTGGATAACGTGGGTGGGTTTGATGTGGGTCTCGATATCACGGAAACGGATGAAAATGGTTTCTGGTCGGTCTATCTTGATCCCGCTCTCGCTGGTTCTGATTTTTATTACACCGTCGGCCTTGAAAATGTAAATTTTAATGTCCGAGATGCTGCTGGAGATGAATATAGTTGGGTGTCAGCAAGCCGGAGCGGTACCATCATCAATTTCGGGCAAGAAACCTTCACGACGAACATCGAAGCGGCCCAGGTATTTTCTACGATCAACCGTGGTTGGAACCATATTGTGACTGAAGGCGGACAAGATCCTGGGTTCATTGGAGTCCAATATCCAGATTCCTGTCTGTTAAGCGATGGCACGATCATAAGTTGTTGGGACCCAACCGCAGAAGTGGTCAGGCTGGAAGCGGAAACAAACGATTCACCCGATACGATCCTTCACGAATATGGACATGCACTGATGCACTATGCTTTTGGTCATTCACTTTTGGGAGGGACTCATTCTTTTTCCGACCTTGAGCAGGATGCAGGCCAGGCTTTTAGTGAGGGATGGGCAACTGCATTTGCTCTTTCCATTTGTCCAGATGGATTTTATACGGGCAATGAGGGTCCATATGAAGATCCTCAAGAGTGGCCTACATGTGCCGTGCAAGCCAATGGGTACGCATTACAGTACGACGGGTATCAATGGATTGAAGGCTTCGACATCCTGAGCCAAAACCGGAAGGGGGAGCACCATGAAGGCCGCGTGGCTGCGGCCATTACTGACTTCTTGGATGGTCCGAATGACAATAATGATGGGAATGAGAATCAGGGAAAGAATGGGTACGAAGACGCCAATGAGAATGATCGAACTTCGTTGGCTACAATCTATCGAGATAGCATGTGGGGCTTCAGTTTTGGTGATTTCATTAATTTCTATATTCAATTGTGGTCAGGCCTTACCAACACCATGCGGCCTCTGGCCGACGATATCATGACGTATAACTGGATGAGTTGGCCCATCACGGTTCCGGTTCCGGAGACGGTCTGTGTCGCTTCAAAAGTGGCCATGGCCATGAGTCCGGACTATGCCTATATCATTGACGGGCTCCGGGCCTTTCGTGACAAGGCGATGAAGCCGCTCGTCCTTGGCCGTCACTGGATGCAGTCCTACTATAGCCATAGTCCCGAGATGGCCATGTTGCTAATAGGGGATTCTGAGGCTCGCCAGGCTGGCCAGGTTGTGGTTGAGCATTTTTCACGCATTGGTCACACACTCAAGGAGTCTCAGGAGTTGGAGCGGTTATCAACATCCCAGGAAGCGGTCCTCCCGCCTCATGTGATCGAATCGATTAAACGAATCTCCCAAGTTATAAAAACCAAAGGAAGCGAGGAACTTAAAGAGAAGCTGCTCGAGGTCCATAAGCTTCTAAAAACCTTTGATGGCTTGTCGTTGAGTCAAGCCGTTCAAAAGGTTTCCGTTATGGAAAAAGCGGGTAGAGGAAAAGAGGCACCAAGGGTTCAGCCCATGAAGCTTGCTCCAGGGAGTCAACATGTTGATTGGGACCTCATAAAAAAGCATCTGCCCAAGGGAGAATTTCCCGGCACGAAAGCAAAAAGTACTGGCAGGCCTTCTGTTCGCGAATAGTTGCAGGGAGAGGGGCCTGAATATTCCTATGCTTCATATGGCTTTTGAAGCCCGTCCGTCGCCCCAGGTGCTCCAATCTATGGATGTGCTGCGATGCGTCATGTAGAGCGATCATTTCCGTTAAGTTGATTGGGAAAGTCTACGATTCATAAAACATTGGTAACCGGGAGGTCCATGATGATGAAACATGCAAGACGTCGAACTTATACCATCGTTGTATGGGCTGCAGTGCTCTGCGTCCCACTTGGTGTGTATGGCCAGTCTGATCGTAATCAGGGGATACCCATTCAAGAGGCCGGTCAAACAGGCGAATTAATTGGAGAAGATAAGAATCAGGACGCCAAGTTTTTTTCGTTCATGAATAATGGAAGGGTTCAGTGGCGTCTGTCTTCCACTCCATTCAAATATTCACGAGTAGATCATGGGAGTGATGTTCCGATACGGCTTGTGGCGCTTGATTCTGTTGATGGGCCACCGCCTTGTGGGGTGGATGGCTATTGTAACTTGAACGCGTGCTCTGCCGACCCGGATTGTCCCGCCGGCCTTCCCCAGCAGGAGAGTGAAAGCGAGCCCTACGAACCTCCGCATGATGAAAAAGGCATTGGGGGGTCAGTTTGGCTGACTACAGGTCCTGACGGATTTGAGGGTGGACATTCCTGTGATTTTGACAAAGGCACCTGCAATATCAAAGTGACGTGGAGTGTGCAGCCTGATAAGTATGATAAGTGGAAAATCTGTTGGAAGGACTGGGGTGATACCTTTACCAACGCGTGTGACGTAAACCAAAAAATTCGAAAATTTGAAAACAATTTTTATATCATTCCTGATTTGAAGGAAGACCATCACTATCGTATTCGGCTCGAAGGTCGAAAGGATTCAAATGATAAGTGGAAATGCCTGGCCAAGGCGCGATTGCGAAATGTTCACTTGAATGGGACAAATATAGGGGACACCGTGCCGTGTATCGTACCGTAATTTTGCTTTTGAACATGTGAAAATTTAACTCAAACCTCATGGGCAGAGGGAGAAAGTTTTGTCAATGAATTATTGTGGATGATCGTTTTAATATGGATCAGTTGGAAGGGTAATACTAGGGGTTAGGCTGACGATATAGGAGAATGTAGTTAAGTGGGTTTCTCCAGCTACTCCATTTCCCATCCAATACCGGCCGGTGCTCTCACGATTTTTATCTCCATAAAAACTCCTATTTGGTGTTTCTACTACTCTGTGTCCTTATAGGGTTAAGGCGTTCATTGGCCCTCCATGTTTCACCATTACGCGTTCAATATTTTTTTGATAAAAGCTGCAGGCAAGAAAGCTCATTGCTATCCAACCGATAGAATATTGCTAGATCTCTTTTCTTGAATTTCCCGCCAGTGCTTAGGATTGGGTCAAGTTGTCCTTCCATAGGCCGATAAAGCAAGGGGCATTGTTCTCCGGGGATTCCCTCAAAATCTTACAGTCAACGTTCATTACAGATTTCAACCCTCCCAAGAATGCATGGAACGGGATTTCCCACGCCATGCCACTCTTGAGAGACCTCGATTGAAGGGTTTCATGGGAATCTCATCAGGTTGGAGGAACTTGACCATCCTCATCAAGGAAACACTCACTTTTTTCCCAGGAGGGTTTAACCATGAGAAGCACGATATTGTTTGCGGCTTGTCTTGTCTTTAGCATGGGAAGTGTTGTCGGCCAGGTGAATGCTCAGGAGATTTGCCGGACGGCAGGATTCTGGGGCACTCATGCGGGGAACGAGAAACCAGGAAGCACGAATATTTCAGAAGAAGTCATCCGAGCTTGGTTGTCAACCGTCAATTCCCATGATCAAACGGCGACGGACAAGTGTACTTATGAAATGGATGGCACGGTAATTTGTAATTTTGAACCGCCAGGCCAGGCGGGAAGTCCGAAAGCTTGTCGGGATGCGAAGAAGAATGACATCACCCTGTTGAATAATTTCCCCATCGGATATGAGGGAATAGATATTTGTGGACAAATTATTTCCGTAGACCCCAATGGCACTGACCAAATTCCTCCCGTTCTCGAAGCGTTATGCGTTTCCCCAGGCGAGGATTCCAAACTTCAGCTCGGTCGCCAATTAACCGCTGCAGCGCTGAATTGCCTACTCAGTGGAGGGGGGAGCGATTGTACGGGGACCTCCATTGAACCAGTCTTTGCAGCCTGCAATTCGACCTGTGCGGTTTCCGGCCAGGAAGACCAGGTAAACACCTGTATTGAAAAATTGGATTGCTTTAACAACGGTGGGGCATGGAATGAAGATGACCCTCAGGCCATGTATTGCCAAATGGATCTTGCAGAATCCTGTCATGCCAAGCCACTAATCGGAACGGTCATGAGCGACTCCGGAGAACCGGAGGATCCTGAGCTCCCCCCTCAGTAATTTCCAGGGAGGTTCCTCAGGCAAGAGGCCCTTGATTCCTGGGCCGGAACCCAGGATTGTAAGGACTTTACCAGGGTCGATCAACGCACAACCAAATCCTTAACGAAGGACAGGGCTAATGAATGAGAAGAATGTTATAGTTTATGCCAATGTCCTGGGCGTATTGATACGTTAGATAGGGTTTGCTTGCGAAATAAACGAAGGTTGGGTATTTCATTAAGGGCTGGAAAGGCTCAAATAACAGTACGGTCTGATGGCCATGGCCTGAAAAGAACGAAAGCCGATTACCATGTCGGCTTGAGCCCGTGAATTTTGTGTAAAAATGTTCTTGTGCCTATCGATGAATTTCTCCTGTCCCTACCGCTTCTCGTCCGGTCATGCCAGGGAGACGTGCACCACTATGCAGTCGCTTGAATGCCGACTCTCTTGTGAAATCAGTATAGAACTTCAGATAGGCTAGATGCTCCTTTTCAAAAGATTTTGTTTAGAAGGACGGAGGAGGTGTTCACAGACGGAGAAGCCCGTGGTATGCTGTCTTCGATCAAATTGAACAGCAAATTTCAGATTGAATCGTGGTTTGGTGAGGGTTTTGTATTGAATAAGCTCTTGGCTGAAAGTTTATCTTGTGACCTCTGCCTGGGGAATTAAGGAACTTCCATCCCGCGAACGTGTGTTCTCTTTCATGGCCGAGCTGAAACCCGTGAATCGGGTTTCACTCATCGATTCCCGCAGCGAGCTCACGCTCGCCCCTTTCCCACATGAGTTGGGCCCTTTCAACGTATCCTCCGAGTCCCGCTAAACAACACTGCAGCCATTATGGTGTATCCGGACTTGGGGGTTTCCTAGCGTAGGTTACCAAAATTTCTCAACCGAAAATCCTGTCTGCCATCGGATCGGAAAAGCTGGGGGCCAGGGATTAGGGAATCTCGTTTCAAACACGTGAAGGGTTCCCCAATTCTCTTAAGATTCTCTGGAAACCTAGCCGATGCAGTTGATGGCTTTTGGACTTTTGACTCGGCGACTTTGATTCCTTTTTATTAATCACCATTGTCACAGGAGTGGAATGTGCAGACCAGTTTGGTTAATTCCGAGTTTGAACATGAGAAAGTTTCTGTTCTCACATGTGCTCCATCGCTTTGCCATGAGTTGTCAAAGGCTGACTGTCGCGGGCTAACCCCAAAACTCGAGCAGTTTCTGGCCAGTCGTCCGGAGGCACCGTTTTTAGCACTTGATCTCGATAATGTCTGAAACAAGTTTTTGGAGCTGCAAAGGGAATTTCCTCAGGCAGCCATTCATTGCGCGGTAAAAGCCAATCCCTCCCCGGAAATAATTCAACTAGGGGCTGTCGTAGATTAGTTTATAACCTACACCACCTTTTCAGTGTTACAAATTGTTGTTGGTGCGTCCCATAATTAAACCGAAATTCCGATTCTTTCAAGAACCAGTAGAAATGCTTGGCAGGTATACCGTTATATTTGCGGAGCACCCGTTTGGCTTGGTTCCAGAAATTCTCAATCCCATTGATATGATTGCGTCCCTCCGCAAAGACAGCAGAGTGATTGATTCGGTAATGCTTGAATTCCGAAACATCTAAGGCATTGTATGAGCGATAGCTATCGGTGTACACAATGCTATCAGGCTTTATTTTACTGCGAATAATTGGCATCAGTGTGCCCGTGCGGGTGTTCTCGATAATCTGGGTATAGACTTTCCCACCTCGTTTCAAAATACCAAACACTGGGACTTTCCCAGCCGCACCCCGACCACGTTTGCCTTTACGAACTCCTCCAAAATAGCTTTCATCTAACTCAATTTCTCCAGCGACCTCTGAGGCTGCGGCTTCGAGTCTTTCCGCAATCAATCCTCGAACTTTTCGATAAAACAAGGTTGTCGTATTGGCCTGAAGGCCCAGCAGGTCCGCGGCCGCACGGGCAGTTACTTCCAACACAAAAAACTCAAGAAGCTTTCTTTGTGTTTTATTCGCTAATTTACACCGCTTTACGCCCATAAGCCATCATAGATAATCGTCCTAATCTACGACAGCCCCTTTTAAATTATTCCATGATAGAACTGTATAAATGATTGGATAAAAAGTATAAGTACTTATATTATTATACATATTTTTTGCAATTTTATGGAACGCTGCCAGCTTCACCCAATTATTTATGAAATGGTTTTGCCAAGCAATTTATTTAAAATGTGTGGTTCTAGTGGGAATATGGGGAAGGATCTCATAGAGTGTGCGGTTCCAATTCCAGAGAGCCGTGAAAATGCGTTCAATAACTGGATGGATGCATGGACTCAATAGAAAGCACGAGGAACTCCATGAAGAATAAGCGGAGCATGTGAAATCATTTCTGTTGTTTGGAGATCATATGCTTTTTAGTAGAAACAATTTGAATTTTTAAAGTAAAGGCCTTCTTGCCCCATCAACGAGTCCGTAGGAAGTCTCAACCCAAATCCAGTCTTTATGGTCTGGACCGTGAATTTGCACACCAGTAAATACCGCATAGTCGGTTTTGTTGGGATCGACGGTTAGTTGGATTATCCGTTCAAGATCTTCTCTGATGATATGTTGGGTGACTTTGGTCAAAGTGACCAAGTCGGGAATTTCTCCGAATCCAAATTTTCCATACAGGCGTTGCCTTAGGAGGCTTTGCTCCACGTCGTCTGGGT
The DNA here is from genome assembly GCA_020430245.1 of Nitrospira sp. GTDB lineage: Bacteria > Nitrospirota > Nitrospiria > Nitrospirales > UBA8639 > Nitrospira_E. The sequence goes on along the minus strand of JAGQKG010000051.1, from coordinate 4,986 downwards.
TCAGTTCCAGGCTGGCTTCTCCTCGAGAGCGGTCTTGGAGACAATGCGCCACAAGCTTGAGACAAGACCTGGCGTCCTGTGCGGCGACAATTTCCGAAAGTGCCATTTTCATCGATGGCGATATGGGGAAAGGCAAAATACACGTATCTTTCTCTGCCATCAGTATTGGGTGCATGATGATGGGCGGCTTGAAATCCTTTAACTCCCAAATACAGCATTCCGGCTAGACTTGAAAAGTTAAACGCTCCATTCCAGGCATTATGGAGTCTGTTCATGAATGGGGGGTGGCTATCTCGTCCCGACACACGCTCACACAGGCGATTGAGTTCTTCTGATTCATGCCAAAGGGATGTAACCGGAATTGGGAAAAATCCACGAAGGCATCACAGGGGTAGGCACCTGGAAAATTCAGTTCCAAAGTTTTCTTGAAATCGAAGGACCTCGGAGGAGTTTCTGTTGAAGAAGAAGTGGGTACTGGCAGAGTCGGCATGGGTGCATTTTCCTTAGTCGGTGAGTTTTCGGAAAGTGGATAGATTCCTAATTAAAGCATAGGTTAAGGCAAAAGAAGTGCCAGTCCTGACCCCTGCTTTTTCCTGAAAAATATAAGTAATTGCTTGGGGTTATGGGTATTTTATTTTTCTTCGACAACGCAGGGAAAGGAAGGGGTGCGAGATCGCACCATGTGGATTGGCTAAAAATTTCTTGAACTACATTTGTTTGCATTCTTTGGTGAGGATAATAGTTGGAGCAATGCATAGCTCTATTAAAGCGGAGAACTTTTAGGATGGTGGATAGCGGAAGGAAAGTTCCGACGAATGTGGTTAAAGCAATCGGTGGGCCCATGACAACTGCCTGTCAAAGGCTTGAGGTCCTGAGTTTAACAGGGAGAATGGAGGAGCCTTACAAAGGGGAAAGGCGAATGAATGGAGGAACTGCCTCCTCCTTTCTCAGGATCCCTCTGTCTCAAGGGAGAAGTTTTTTTGTAATTGAATATGTTCATCCAGTGTCTGTGTAGAAATGTGAAGATAGCCAGCCGCCTGTTCTTTGTCCTGCTTGGTGAATCTCAAGACTTCATTGATCGCCATGACTTGGATATCCTGTAGACTGTGTTGGCCGATTTCAAAGAGCACTCGACCAGTATTTGGAGGGAGACCTTCTCCGCTGCCAGGATGTTGAGAGTAAAAGTCCAGAGAAGTAAGGATAGGTCCTTGTGAACACAACACCGCCCTGCGAATCATGGCCTCTAATTCTCGAATATTCCCCGGGAATTGGTACGTATCTAATAGCGGAGGCACCGAAGAATCAATGTCGAGTTTTGGACGGCCGATCTCTTCACCATATGCGTGGATGGTTTTGATCACCAAAGGGATAATGTCTTCTTTCCGTTCCCGTAGGGGAGGAATGAAGAGTTGCTGCTTTTCGAGTAGAGAATGTAACTCTGGATGAAATATTTCCTGGTTGCCCGGTTTGTCCAGTGGAATCGAACTGGTCACCACAAGTCGATTGTTGGCGGGGAGGCGGTCAAATCCTCCCATTCGACAAAATTCACGTGTGCGAATGGCCTCGGCCAATGATCCCTGAATGGGAATTGGAAGATGTTCAATCTCATCAACAAATAAGGTTCCCCCATCGGAATGTTCAAATGCTCCCGGCATGCTTTGGCTGGCACCACTAAATGCCCCGCGTTCATATCCAAATATTTGAGGTTCAAGGAGTGATCCTCTCTGTTCGTTGCAACTGACGGTGACAAACGGGCCGAGCTGTTTGTGGCTATTATAATGAAGAATGCGTGCCAAGAATTCTTTTCCCGTCCCAACCTCCCCTTGAAGAAACACTAAGGGAGCGTCCTGAGCGTCGAAAAATTTGAGTTGTTCAATGACCTTGGTCATGGTTGGACTCTTGGCGATCACATGCTCCCAGGAATACTGCCGTTGTTTCTCAGAAGCAGAAAACTCAATCCGGCGCCTTAGCTCCAGGAAGGTGATGGCTCGATGTAAGGCTGGTTCAACCGTTGAGAAATCAATTGATTTTATCAAAAAATCATAAGCTCCGAGCCGCATTGCCTCCACCGCATCTTCCACGCTTCCATAAGCAGTCAGCATGACAACCAGGGTTTTCGGGATTTTTTGTCGAATTTGGCGTAAAGTTTCGAGTCCATCCATTTCCGGCATTTTAAGGTCGAGGAACAGCAAATCGGGCAGTTCATGTTCCAAAGCCTCAATGAGCGCAGGTCCTGAATGGAAGCTTCTCACGAGGTGTCCTTTTTTTACCAACCGGCGACTTAACGCAGAACATACGTTTTGATCATCGTCGGTCACATAAATTGTTGCACGCATAGCAGTCCTTGTTTTTGAGATCAGTAAAGAAACTGTACCGCCATCTTGTTGTACTTTCCCATCTTTGGTCATCGATATCAACCGCAGAGGAGTTCTGAGGACAAGTGATCTTTTTTACGGGATGGGTGTTTTGCTTTTGTATTCATTGGAAAGAGAGCCCCCAGTCATTGCCCTGTCCAAGGGGTATTGGATGGGTGTCAGGACCGACTTTCGGAGGATCTCCACTCCAATGAATCGTTCTCCAGGAAGAGGCAGTGCCTCACTTTGTTGAGAAAGCAAAGGGCATGCCCATGGTGCAATTTGAGCATGCTCAACCCTTTAAGCTATGCCAGAAAGTGTCGTTCGTTTCTGCACTGTTATCATTCGCCTCCTCATCAAAATCATAAGGATTGTGTGATATTGCCGAACAAAATCAGCCGACGTGCGATGATGCACAGGAGGTCGTGTGTGAAATGGCACTATTTTTCAGGTTATTGGCCACTGTGTATGAAGCCAGCAGCCAGGGGAAAGTTTGATGACGACGCACGGCAAATATTGAAAATCAATCGGAATCGACTGCATCACTCTTAGTCTGACGGTTAAGGCATTTGTGAGGAGTAGGGACCCATTTAATTTTGTTGCGCTTCTCCAATGCTGCGCTCAGATTTCTCGATGTCTGGGAATTGGTATTAGTTTTGCTTGGCCAAAAAAGTTGAATTAGGAAATTATTGAAAATGAAAATTATTATAGGCTGTTTCCGTCTTGTATGGAGATTCGATGAAAAAAATTGGAGTCGTTTGTTTAGGCCTCCTTTTCTTGCTTGGAGGACTGTCAGAGGAAAAGCCTGCACATGGGGCTGGAAATGGAACTCATACCAAAGAATTCCCGAGTGATTTTGATCGCTTGAAAACTGTTTTGCAACAGCCTAATACTCTTTCTGCTTTGACGCCGGAATGGCTGGATTTGGGAGTTGAACACCGGACCCGCTATGAAACGTTTAACCAAAGTTTTACGAAAGGCACAGCGGGAAGTGATCAGATGGTTGCGCAGCGGACGAGGATTTTGTTGGGAATTAAGGATATCTGGGACCCTATCCGATTCACACTGGAACTCGCAGATTTTCGGGCTCCTGTGGCTGATCGGGGGCAGGATCACAATCCCAATTTTGTCGATCATCTGGATATTTTTCAACTCCATCTTGACCTGGTATCACAGAATTTTTTGGGAACAGGGAGTTCAGGCAAGCTTGAAGTCGGCCGTTTAGTCATGGATTTTGGAGAAGGGCGTCTCGTGGCAGGGCATCGTTTTGGGAGCTTTACTCCATCATTTGATGGCGTGCAATTGACCCTTGGATGGGATAAAAACTCTGATTGGGGTCTCCGGGCCTTTGTCACACAACCGGTTCAACGTCATACGGTTAGCCCGGATTGGACTAGCCCCATAAGCTACTTTTCCGGTGCGGCGATTTCCAGTCGCCATGTCCCCTGGGCTAATGGGGAATTATATTTCTTTCAGTTGAATGAGGGGAGTAATCTTCAAAAACGTAATCTTTCCACCATGGGATTTCGAGTATTTGCCAAGCCTGCGAAGGAACAATTTGATTACGAGATAGAGTCGATCTACCAAGTTGGGGAGGTTGATCATACGAATCACCTTGCACATCGACATCACGGAGAGGTGGGCTATAGTTTTGCGACCAAATGGCCCTTACGATTCGTCTATCTGTTTGACTATTCGTCTGGAGCCAAGAACCCGAAAAAGAATTTTGATTTTTTGTTTGCAAAACGCCGTGCAGAATATGGACCAACCGGAATTTTGGGAATCATCTTTCCATCCAATATTTTTTCACCTATTGGGTTTCGCTCGACTCTCCAACCGATCTCCACGGTCAGATTGATGGTGTCTCATCGCACCTTCTGGCTAGCAGATGGTCGCGGCCCTTTTGTGGGCAGCGGTCTGCAGGACCCGACCGGTCGAGCGGGCACTTTCCTTGGCAATATGTTGGATAGCTCCATAACGTGGGCTCCGCAGGCTGGTTATTTCCGACATACGACATTTGAGGTGGGATATACCCGTTTTTTCAAAGGCTCCTATTTTGATCGAGTGCCACAAAGCCCTGGGACGGCCGATGTCAATTATGTCTATACCATGGCGACATTGACATTCTAATTCCTCAATTAGTTAGTCCTGATAGATTTTCACTTGCCCATTCCTTCATTCTTCCTTTAAGGGAAGCGTTCTCTTCTCTTGTTCATGTCGTAACGGGAGTTATTTCGCACAGTTCGCACCGTACGAATTCGCACAGGAGGTCTTAGCGAGAAAAACTGTCTGTAACTGGGATGGGAACTCGGCACAGATATTGTGGAAATTATAAAGAAAAATTATAGATTTTTACGAGCCCTATCTGGTCGATTATTGGCATATAAGTTGCGGATGAAGCTTATTGTAAATTTTAAAGGCATACTTATGCCTTCTTGTCTAGGCGATGACGAATTAGACAAATGAGTCGGAGGAAGTTAGGAATGGAGCACCTGATTGCCGGTATTCGGGTATATCTTAAGGATTTCAATTTTAAAGATAATTTTAAAGGGATTGCCAGCAATGTAAGAGGGGATGTGCTGGCGGGGATCACTGTGGCGATGGTGGTGCTTCCCATGGCCTTGGCCTTCGG
>JAGQKG010000512.1 GCA_020430245.1 Nitrospira sp. | reverse complement strand
ATCGACGAGGTGCGACCGGAAGACCATCCCTCGGTGAACGATCTGGAGAAGCGGCTGGCCGATACAACAGGTTTCTGGAGAAACTGGATTTCTCGCTGCAAATACTCCGGCCCCTACGAAGAGCCCATCAAAAGGAGCGCCCTGGCTCTAAAGGCCATGATATACTCGCCCACCGGAGCCGTGGTCGCGGCGCCCACCACATCTTTGCCGGAACAGGTGGGCGGCGAAAGGAACTGGGACTATCGCTATACCTGGATTCGGGATAGCACCCTGACCCTGATTTCTCTCATGATCCTGGGATTCAAGTCCGAGGCCGACGCTTTTCGCCACTGGTTGCGAAGAACCTCTGCCGGTCGACCCCAGGATTTGCAGATCATGTACGGAATCGACGGTAGGCGCTCCCTGCCAGAACAGGAATTGAATCATCTGGCAGGACACCGGTCATCGCGTCCGGTTCGCATTGGAAACGGCGCAGTAAAGCAACTGCAACTGGATGCCTA
>JAGQKG010000511.1 GCA_020430245.1 Nitrospira sp. | reverse complement strand
CGTAGTTGGTAATGACGGTATGCCCGACCGACCGTTTTTGAAGGGTATACGTTTGCTTATCCCTATCCACGATAACCCGATAGTTGGTTTCCAACGATTGAAAGTCTGCCGCCGATAGGGAGGCGAGGGGCAGAGTCCACTCCCGATCATAGACCAGCGGTTCGACATATAATTGATTGTTGTCTTGTAAACGGGAAAGATGAAGAACGATTTGTCGAAAGACCGGATACCCTTTCTGATCTGCAGGCCGATTAAAATAGGCAACCTCACTCCCATCCGTGGCCATTCGGATTTCATTAGACATGAGGCGAAGGAGCAAATCAATGTCGACGCCCTGCCTGAGCAGGAGTGTCATTTTAGCTTCCCGGAGCGGGGTCAGAAGCCGTTGCGTGAAATCTTCTCCCTCAATAGGATTAATACTGATCGTGGGGTTTTCGGCGATGGTGCCGCCAAAGATGGGAGAGAGGAGAAATCCTCCATCAAGGCCTCCCAGTGGTGGAGTGGCTCCCGCCGTGA
>JAGQKG010000510.1 GCA_020430245.1 Nitrospira sp. | reverse complement strand
ATGGATGGGTTAGCGATTACTCAAAGAATTCGCGAATTGGAATCGGCTGGAGTATTTGTCCATACCCATGCTTATTGGCATCGGCATCATGGCTTGGCCTCCCCTCCGGTCTCTCATATTCCGATTGTTGGAATGACCGCTCATGTACTTCCTGAACACGGACAGCAATGTCTGAAAAATGGCATGGATGATTGTCTTTTTAAGCCGGTTCATTTACCAGACTTTGAACGGGCACTTCGGCAATGGGTGGGGTTTGATCCCGCGGTCATAGATCCCACCTTAGCCTCGGCAGAGGACAATAAGGAACGGAAGGTGACTCATTTTACCGGCCCCCTAAACTCAGGTTCTAGGCAACAGGGTGGTGTCCCCCCTCAGTGCCAGACCGACACAGAACGGTTTGACGTCTCTGCGGCATTGCAGGCCCTGGAGGGGAATGAAGGCTTGCTGTATTCCTTGTTACAGATTTTTAATACCACAACCCCAGATCTGATGAAGAGGATGCATGAGTCCGTTCAACA
>JAGQKG010000050.1 GCA_020430245.1 Nitrospira sp. | reverse complement strand
ATTCATGTTGATTGGCTTGACATGAGAAGGCACACGTTATGTACAGGGTGTGCGTACCGAAATCCCGGGGCCTATGACAAATCCTCAAAATGAGTCAGATGTTTAAATGATGTAAACCGTTTGTCAATATCCTCACGGGTTAAATGCCTGAGTCGATCAAGGCTAAATTCTTCCACATTGAAGGACGCCATGACGCTCCCGAAAATGATAGCCTGTCGAAGCCCAGCTTGTGAGTAATTTTCCGTAGCAGAAAGGTACCCCATAAAGCCGCCAGCAAAGGTGTCGCCTGCGCCGGTGGGGTCTTTTACCGCTTCCAGCGGATAGGCCGGAGCCCCAAAAATTTCCTGCTGATGAAACATCAAGACCCCATATTCTCCGCGTTTAATAATCAGGGTTTTGGGGCCACGCGATAAGATCCGTTTCGCCACTTGTACGAGATTTGCGTCATCGCCCAATGCACGGGCTTCCCCGTCATTTATAACGAGGATATCGATATGTTCCAAGACTTTCCATAGGGCTTCCCTTTTCCCTTCAATCCAAAAGTTCATGGTATCGCAGGCCACGATGGATGGCCTTTTCACTTGATTCAGAACATCCAATTGTAATTCGGGATCAATGTTTCCCAGAAACAGGGCGGATGGCGTGGTATAGCTGGCCGGAATTTTGGGCCGAAAGGTTTCTAGCACATTGAGATGTGTTTCCAGGGTTTGGGCTTCGTTCAATTGGTAGGAATACTCCCCTCGCCAGCGGAAGGTTTTTCCAGGCCGTTGCTCTAACCCTTCCAGGTTGATACCCCGACTTCGCAGGAAATCAAGATGTTCCTTTGGAAAGTCTTCGCCAACAACGGCAATGAGATTTACGTCTGTGAAAAAACTGGCTGAAGTGGAAAAATACGTGGCGGATCCTCCCAATACATTCGAGGCTTCACCAAACGGTGTTCGTACAGAATCAAAGGCAACGGATCCCACTACTAATAAATTACCCATAATGATTAAGACCTTTTCTTGGAGTGTGGAGTGGTGGAAGATAAATGGCGTCGTAACAGAAGCTGATACCGCTTTCGCAAGATCGGACTCATTCGAGTGAGCGGAGTGATGACAGCGTGTTCTAGTGCGGTTTGACACGAGCAAGGCCCAAGATCTTTTGCAATTTCTAGCGCGTGCCGCAGGACGATTTTAGCGGTTTCGACATTTTGATGCATGATAGATAGGATGGCCCCAACGGAAACGGCGTCTTCCGTCTCGTGCCAGCAATCGTAATCTGTGACTAGCGCAAGTGTGGCATAGCACATTTCGGCTTCACGAGCCAATTTGGCTTCCGGAATATTTGTCATCCCGATGACATCAACACCCCATTGCCGGTAGAGAAACGATTCTGCTCGACTGGAGAATTGGGGCCCTTCAATGCAGAGGTATGTTCCAGGGCGGTGCACCGTCACGGCAATTCCCTGGATGGCCTTTTCTAGCACATTTGACAATGTTCCACATAGGGGGTCAGCGAAGGCCACATGTGCGACGATGCCTTGGTCAAAAAACGTGTTGTCACGTTGAGTGGTGCGATCAATGAACTGATCCGGCAGAACAAAATCTCCTGGTCGAATGGATTCCTTCATGCTTCCCACAGCGCTGATGGAAAAGACTCGGGTCACACCCAAGGCTTTGAGGGCATGAATATTCGCGCGATAATTGATGGCGGAGGGTAGTGTGCGGTGTCCTCGACCATGGCGAGCCAAAAAGGCGACTCGCATGCCATGAAAGGTTCCCAAAATAATGGCGTCCGAAGGTTTTCCAAATGGGGTTGCCATCCGGACTTCCTTGAGGTTGGTGAATCCGTCCATATCATAGAGGCCACTGCCTCCGATAATCCCGATTTGGGCTCGTGGGGTGGGTAATGGGCGTTTTTTATTCTTCACTTACTCGTTCTCCGTCATATGAGAAGGTCTCTCTGATTCAAAAGGGAAAGGCATGTGGGTTTAGTGGCATGCTGATTTGAGCCGAAATAATGGGGAGTTTTTCATGTCTCAAAGGAGCGAAGTTTCCAGCATTCTATCATGATCTGCCTGCATGGTTAACCCGACGATTGGCTGGATTTTAAATGTGATGTTGCTTCCGCAGGAATTGGTAAATTTGCGATGGTATTGAGAAACTGATTGATGTGCTCCATGATTTTGATGGCGGCTTGCCCAGGGATGTCTGACTCTTTCAATGTGATCCACTGGATTCCGGATTCCTTTTGAAACCAAGTCAATTGTCGTTTGGCAAAGTGACGGGTATCGCGTTTTAATAACCGCACAGCTTCTTCATAAGAATAGTCTCCCGCTAGGTATCCTGAAAACTGTCGATAGCCCAGCCCTTTCATGGAACCGAGTTCTCGAGAAAATCCTTGATTCATGAGAGATTGCGTTTCCTCCACCAGTCCTTTCTGAATTTCCCAATCGACGCGGGTTTCTATCCGCTGATAGAGGGTCTGGCGTTCCATGGTGAGCCCAATCCATAAGGATGGATACGGAGCGTCGTCAAATCGGTGTTGCTGCTGTATGACCGATAGGGGTGTGCCAAGAATGCGATACACTTCAAGTGCGCGCTGGATCTTGGGCTGGTCATTGGGATGTAGCCGTTGTGCCAGTTCGGGATCCACCTGTTGAAGCTTTTCATGAAGAAAAGCGGGTCCTTGAATTTTAGCCTCTTGGGCTAATTCACTCCGAATCAGCTGATTAGCCGGCGGACCAGGGCAAAGGCCTCGTAAAAGGGCTCGGATATAGAGGCCGGTACCTCCGATGACAAGGGGCAGAAGACCCAGGCGATGCAGGCGAGCAATGTCTTGGATGGCGTGACACCTGAAGTCACCTGCGTTAAAGGATTGGTCTGGATCGACGAGGTCGATTAAGCGATGAGGAATATTTTGTTGCTCAGCTAATGAGGGTTTGTCGGTGCCGATGTCCATGCCACGATAGACCTGTCGGGAGTCTGCCGTTAAAATTTCCGTGTTGAGAATTTTCGCAACTTCAATCCCGATACGGCTTTTTCCGATTGCGGTGGGTCCCACAATGGCGACGACGGGTTTCCATGCAGAGATGATGTCGGTCTGTTTCATGAACAATCGGCGGTTAAATTATTTCAATGGACGGGCAAATATGGTGTGCAATTCTTCCAAGGAATGTCGAATGGCCACTCGCCTTCCATGGGGACAAGTCATGGGAAAATTTTCTTGTGCCCAGTCCTGTAAGAGGATGGTGATTTCCGGTTGCGTCATGGGTCGTCCAGCTTGAACGGCACTTTGACAGGCCATGGTAGCCAGGATGGGTTTAATCGTGTTGTTCAGTGAATCTGTTGATTGCCATTCTGAGAGTTCATCCAATAATTCCAGGACCAAGGGACCAACGGATATATTTCCTAATATGGCTGGAATGGCTCGCACAACATACGATGTGGTGCCAAATCGTTCCACCTCCAACCCCGCTTGAGCCAGGAGGGGCAGCCATTCTTCTAATAATTCTCCCTGGTGGGGCAGAAGTTCAACCGGCTCAGGAATGAGTAAGGGTTGTTGAAGAATTTCCTTTTTCTTCCATGACCGAAGCAGTCTCTCAAAGCGGACCCGTTCATGGGCTGTGTGTTGATCGACAATGAATAGATCTTGATCGATTTGTCCGAGAAGATACGTGTGATGAATCTGCCCAAGAGGGTATACATCATGTGGCTGTTCCTTGCCCATATAGACAGCAGGCGGCTCCTGGACAAATAGAGAAAGAGGGGAGTGTCGATTGGTGCTGCCTCCAGGGATTTCCGAAACATGCTGAAATGGATCCGGTGCGACGGAAAGTGACCTGGATATTGGCCTTGCAGAATGAGGAGCACCCGGGTCGGGCATCTCCTTGTGTTTGTCAGATATGATATCGGGTGAGGGTTGGGTGAAAAAGAGAGCTTTGATGCCACGGAGAACGCCCGTATGAATGATTTCTGGATGGGAGAAGCGAATTTCCCGTTTGGTCGGGTGGACATTGATATCAATTGACTGGGGATCAAGATGGATAAATACTATAAATTGTGGATGTTTTCCTTTTGGTAAAAAGGATCCGTAGGCTTCATGAACCGCATGGGATATGGTTGAATTCTTTATAGGGCGGCCATTAACAAAAATTTCCTGTGGCGCACGGGACGTTCGTGCATGATGAGGACTGACAGTAAACCCTGTGAGTTGAAATGAACCAGTGTTATAGGTGACGGAGAGATAGCGTTCAAGGAAGTCCTGTCCGTAGATCTGTAATAATCGATCTTGCAGCGAGGATACGGCAGGGTATTCCAGCACCTTATGATTCTGGTGACGTAAGCGAAAGTGTATCTCTGGGTGCACAGCTGCCGCCTGTTGGACGACATAGCAGATTTTTGAAAATTCCGTGGGAATGGTCTTGAGAAATTTCAGCCGTCCTGGAGTATTAAAGAAGAGATCACGCACCTCTATCTGAGTGCCTCGAGGTCCAGTATAATCCTGAACATCCCATTCTACCCCCCCTATAGACTGAGCATGAGTGCCTACGGGGCTCTCGGGAGAAACCGTCTTTAAAAGAAAACGAGAAATGGAGGCGATGCTTGGAAGGGCTTCCCCTCGGAACCCCATCGTCGTGAGTGTCAACAGATCATCTTCTGTTCGAAGTTTGCTGGTTGCAAAACGTTGACAGGCCAGTTGGGCATCCGTTCGCGTCATGCCTGTCCCATTATCCATGACGCGAATGACTCGTCGACCACCTTCTTCGACCTCAACGGTGATTAACGTACTGCCGGCATCCAGGCTGTTATCGATCAATTCTTTCACCACGGAAGCTGGTCGTTCAACCACTTCTCCGGCGGCTATACGACACGATACGCTGTCTGGAAGAATTTGAACTTTTCCAGTTAGGGTCGAATGCATGGGATTCCAAGCACGGGGCGATTAGGGTGACAAACAGAATGCGAAGACTTGCAGAGAATCAAGACAGCCCAGATTTTTTTAATTGTTCCTTTGCTTGGGTGGATTCTGGTGAATCTGGATAATCTTGGATGATGGAGTTCCACAGTTCCTGAGCTTTTGATCGTTGATCGATCTCAAGCATAATCTGTCCGAGTTTGTATAAAGCGTGGCTTCGATATTTGCTGCTTGGATAGCGGCTGATAACTTGTTCTAGGGCTTGCTTGGCAGGGTCATAGTGTTTTTGCACGTAAAACGATTCCCCAAGATAGTAATAGGCTTGAGGGGTTAAAGTGGTCGAGGGATAATTTGTGACAAATCGTTGGAATTCCACCGAGGCACGGTCATAATTTCCGTTAAGGAAAACTTTATAGGCTGACCGAAAGGCCGACGCCTCGTTTTCCACCCCCGCGTTTTCTCCAGGGGATGTAGGTACTATGGGGATTCCTGTCTGGGTCGTCTTCGGATCGGAAGAAGAGCTTGTGGGGTTAGGGGCAGTGACATCAGAGGATTCTGACACAGATCGAGGTTGATGAATCACATTGTCTATGCGGCTTTCCAGAGCCTTTACCCGAATGGACAAATCCTGATCCCGGCGTTGAGTGGTGGAGCGGGTTTGTTCAATTTGTTCTCGGAGCAGAGCACTAGTCCGTTCGAGCTTTTCTAGAAGGTGTCGAGTATCCAGGCTGGCTTCTTCTTCTGTTTTGATAAGTTCTCCCACTAAGAAATCATGTTCGTCCAATTGCGATTCAACTGTTTCCATGCGGTCCAGAATTTGTTGTTCCTGCTTGTGGGAGGCTTCCTGTTGGATAATGAGTGTTTGGACTTGTTTTTGAATGTCAGTCAGATTGGGCTCTGTTGCACAACCCCATACGCCCGTGAGGGCTAACCCAACAAAAATAGCCGTTTTGAAGAATGTGTGAGTCATGAAATCCCAACCTCGGCAACAGACTTATTCTCGTATTAGGGAATCAACTACCCTTTCCATAGTATCTTATCAATTGCCAGGGAGTTTAGACAAAGGGGTCATTATGACAGTATAGGGATCTACTCGGCCTTTCCATGAGAATATTAAGTAATGATGTACCCTATTTTTGTGGTTTGGGGCTTTGCAAGCGATTTACCCTCTGGGCCAATTGGCCTAGACGGTCTTCATGCTGGTCCACTCGCTCACCCAATTTGGTCCCTATGGTATTAATCACATCACGCAACTTATTGACAGTTTCTGTTAACTGATTGAGGTGAGTCAGATTGGTTTGTGAGGTATCCGCTGTTCCCTGAACCTGTTGGAAAGAGGTCAAAGCTCGATTCAGACGCTGTTCTTGGTTTTCAATTCGAGCATTCAGCTTTGTACTAACATTTTCCAATGCTTGGGCGACCGATTGGATTCCGCTGTTGACTTCTTGAAGGTGGGTATTGGTTATCTGGGTGTCAGAGTCAAGTTTCCCTACCAGACCAGATTGATGAGTTTCCAGATCTTTTAATCGTGAGCCAATGCGTTCGACTGTCTGGTTGAGTTGATCTGCAAGATTGTTAACCGTCTGCACTTGGTGTTTTTGGTCCTGGACATCTCGTTTCAACTGTTGGAACTGTTGAACTGACTGATTGAATACTTGTCCCATTTCTTCTTGTTTGGCCAGGCGACTGGAGAGTGATTGCGTAGCCTGGTCAAGAGCTTGAGTAATGGAGTTGAGACTGGAATTTACCTCCGACAGATGGGCTGAAGTTTTTTTTGTATTGGATTGGAGTTGTTCGCTCAGTGCGGTTTGGTGTGATTCAATCGTATTCATTCGCTCCGAAAGTCGTCCTGCTTGTTGAATAATCTCATCTCCGCGTTTCCCGAGCAAACTCCCCATGACTTCCTGGGCTTCGCGAAGCTTGAGAACTGATTGGGATAAGTCCTGCACGTGAGCGGCATCCGCTTGCACATGCGTTCCCAAAGCTTCCATATCCTTTTGTAAGGAATCAATTTGCGCTAACATTGGGCTTTGATGCGTTTCTATATCGGCGACTAACCCCGCCATAGCGGCCTTCACGTCTTGTTCCAGATAAGACCGAAGGGCTTGGGTATCGGCGGTGAGTTTGTCTTGAAGGGTCGTAACCTCGTTTTGCAGTTGAGTCATTTGTCTTGATTGCTCTTCAAGTCCGGCATTGAAAATCCTAGGCAATTCTTCTGTGCGAGATTGCACGGTTCCCAGGTCTTGCCGTTGTCCTGACAAATCGGTTTGGACCTGTCCAATCGTCGTTCCGAGGCTGGTCAGCGTTTCCTTGAATTGGGTAAGAGAATTCTGAAATTCGCCCATGTTTCCGGTTAACGCTAGATTGTTTTCATCCACCTGTTGAGCAAGGCTCGTATTGTGGGTTTTTATCGTTTGCAGGTCTTCCCCATGCGTCTGAATTGTGGATTGAAGCGATTGGACATCAGATTGTAAAGCGCCTGTTTGTTTCGTAAGGTCTTTTTTGAGGTCTTGGATACTTTTTTCAGCTTCTTCAAATTTTCCATATAAACTAGCCACATCTTTTTCTTGGAGAAGTGTGGCTTTTTGGTTAATAGAAGCCAGATTACCCCGAGTTTTTTGCGCTTCTTCATTCATTTTGATGAGTTGCGCCTTGGTCTCATCAACTTGTAAGCCAAGGGTCTTTTTTTCTTCTTTGATCTTGGCAATTTGTAGTTCTAAATCCTTTTGAATTCGGGCAAGATCAGCTTGTTGGGCCACGCAACCCGTAGCCAATAAACTACAGACGGCGCAGACCGCTACCCATTTAGAAGAAAAATACGACGAGTATTGTCTTGATATATATTGCAAAGGCACCCCTAAGTTCACTCCGGAATTATTCCTCCATGTTTTTCGAGTATTGGTCGATTGTTCGGGGTTGCTAATTTTGAACAAGCAAATGCCCCCTTCGGTTCAATTGGTAGCACACTTCTGTAATGTCCTGGCAAAAAGGCTTGTCTTTCCCATAAGAAATGACGGTCAATCGTGAAGGATCGACGCCCAATTGCGAGAGAAAATCTCGTACAGCCATGGCTCGTTTCTTCCCAAGCACCATGTTATAGGCCTGAGTTCCACGCTGATCGGCATGTCCTTCAATAATTAACAGAGCAGAAGGATCGTTGGTGAGCCAAGCCATGTCTCGTTCCAGGGAATCCTTTGCTTCTGCGGTGAGAGACCAACTGTCAAATTGAAAAAATACATCCTCCAAACCAGCAGATATTGTAGCCAGTTCTTCCTCTTGAATTTTATCCAACTGCTCTCGAATGATCTCTGACGGTTCGGCTTTTGCTACTTGAAATGTTTCTGGAATTGGTTCCGTGTGCCCTGGCAAATTCGCTAGAGCATTTTCAAAATCCGTTTGGGAGGTGAAGGGGGACGTCTCCGTTGAGTCTTGAGGTGAGCCGTTCGTGCTTGAAGAGCTGGATTGAGTTGAGATGTCATTCCCATCGTTGAGCGGCGTCCCCGAACTGCCATGGCTTTTATTTAATTCAGAATCTTTATCAGAAGGAATTCCAGCTTGGAGATTCTGCTTGAATGATTCATCCATGTGGTTGGGGTCGTAACCAAAATTGGAAGGTTCAACCGGAGCGGGTGGTTGAACCGCCTCTGCCCGAAATTCATCGGTGGAAGTGCCTTGCCCTGGCAGGGGGGATTCATCAATTGAGGTACCTGTTAACCCTGACGTATCAGTGGCCGATGCTGTTCCCCCGGTTTCTTCGCCAGGGGAGCCGGAAGCGGTGGAGACGTGGATCCGTTTTTCTCCACATCCCGATATACTGATGAGTGAAAGACTGAGAATGCCAAGTAGTGCAATCTTATGAATGGCTGGGCGCATGGAACGACTCCTTTTTTGGACTATCACGGTTGTGGTCTCATTAATTATGGTTGAAATGGTGACCAGGAGGGGGAGCTGAGGTGTTCGCCTTCCAAGGAAATTTTCTCCAATCCTGCCCCCTCACTAGTGATGATGTATAATTGACTTTCTCCTCTTCGAATCGAACTAAAGACAATATGGCGTCCATTTGGAGCCCAGGATGGCGAGTCATCAATGCTTGGCCCGCTGGTAATTTGTTTCCGTTGTTCTCCATTCGGACTGATCCGGCATAATTTAAATCCCTCGTTTGGTATCCGACACACATAGACGATCCAATCTCCCTTTGGAGACCAGGCTGGTGCCGCGTTGTAGTCTCCATCATAGGTTAATCGACGGGCGTTCAGGCCGTCGGCATCCATGATGTAAATTTGGGGGCGGCCTCCCCGATCTGAGGTGAAGGCCAGATGCCGCCCGTCGGGAGACCATGACGGGGACAAATCTGCGCTATTATGGGAGGTTAACTGCTTCACGCTTCTACTGTCCAATTCTATCTGATAAATATCCGAGTTGCCATCTTGAGCTGCGGAATAGGTGATAGATTTTCCATTAGGAGCAAAGGTGGCGGTAATATTCAGGCTGGCTGGTGAGACCAAAATTTCCTCTCGACCGGAAGCCAGTTCCCTTTTCATAATCAGTTGTTTGCGATCACGATACGCAGTGTAAATAAGCGATTTCCGGTCCGGAGCCCACGTGGGCATGAGGTTTAAATACCCGTCAGCGGTGACCTGTTGCGGATCATACCCATCGTAATCCATGACAAAAAGCTCTCGTCCATTCTCTTTTTGACCTACAAAAGCAATTTTCGTTCTGGCGATGCCCTGCTCGCCGGTATAGCGATAGACCAGTTCGTCTGCCCATCGATGGGCCATTAAGCGAGTAAGGGTTTCTGTTGTTTTGAGGGAAAAATACCGTTTCCCGGTCAAAACATCCTGTTGTCCGGGATCAAATGCACAGGCATCAAGGATGAGTCCCTGGACTCCGCTCGAAGTTCCTCCTATTCCTATTCTTCCCCAGGTAGAGACTGTCACCTTTTGGAAGTGCGGTGCCAAATTTGAAGAAAGACTCATGCATTTATTGTCAGAAAAATCTCCTTTGGCAGGGGGTAATTCAGCAATTGAGAATATTTGTGAGCGGTTGAGGTCCGCTTTTAGGACCGATGCGACTTGAGACTCGATGTCTTCTGAAAGGCCAGTTTCTCGTTGAACAGGTGAGAACCCCATGACCCAAATCGGAATTTTTTGAAACTCTGAACGTGTGGCTTTGAGGTCAGCTTCCTCTCCATGCAGTGAGGCAGGTGATACAGAAATAACAGAATAGGCGAGAACCGCTAGGATAGTATACAGAGGCGTGGGAGGTTTCTTCATAAATACCTGGTGTCCTTCTTAATCCTTTTGATCTGTTTTAATAAATTGAAAACGTACATCCAGGAATGAATCCGAAATATCAGGCGGAAAAGGTGGTAGCGGGTTGACCGCATTCACCGCCCGTTGAGCGGCGGAATCGTAATATCCATTTCCTGAACTTTTATCAATGCGAATTTGGGAAATTTCTCCGGATTGAAAAATGCGGAATTTGAGCACTACTAACGGAGCATCTGCGACGAGTGGGGTCCTTCTCCACTGATCCTGAATGAGGTCTTGTATCATTCCATAATAATGATTTGTTCCCGTAGAAGACTGAGCGGCAGAATTCCTGGAATCTGAAGTGGGTTGCACTTCCAGGAGTTGGAGGCGATTTTTAATCGATTCTACCGGCGTGACGTCGGGAATAGATAATTTTGCAATTCGTTGATCAATTTCTGACTGCACCGGTTTGGTCAGTGAAGAAGCGGAGGACACCGGTTGTTGAGGGGCTGGTGAGGCTGGAGACAGCTTCAAATTGGGGGCTGTAGCTTCTTCCATTAATTGCTTCATCATATCTGACATTTTCTCTCGTTGGGGAAGGTTTTTCTTTGGTGGGGATGGAAAAATTTGGGCTAATGGAGGAGCGGAGATTTCAGGGACGAAAGGTTTTTCCGGTTGCGGCGTAGAGGCTTTTGGCTGTTTTTTGATTTTTGGAGTTGGTGCGGGTACTGGAACTGTTGGGATGGATCGTTTGAGAGATTCCTCAAGATTGCTTGATGGAGAAGCGTTGTTGGGTTTCCTTGCTTTTTCGGACATCTTAAACGGGGTCACCGAACCCAATTCTGGTAGCACAGGAGCTAGTTTGACAGTTGGTTCAATTTTAGCAGGCTGAGGTTGTGATACCGAGTCTTGAGGCTCGGGAGGAACCGTTGTTAGGGGCGGAACCTCTTTGGGAGATGGCGCTGGATCAGGCTTGGGAACGATTAAGGGTTGTGAAGGATTTAAGCGTTCCGGACGCGAAATTTTTGGAGCAATAGGAGGCATTCGAAGGTTTTCCAATAACGGTGACTGATCATTCAAGGGCGGTTGTTCGTTTATCTGGGGAGATGGTGGTGGAGCAGCCATTTCTTGTCTGTGGGGTACTACGATTGAGCCAACGGCCCCTTCTAAGAATTCCGATAATCGCTCGGATGCTCTTGGAACCGGCAACGGAGGAAGGGGGGCTTCTATTGGTTGCGTCTTTGTTGGTTCTGCTTTTGTTGGTTGGGATTTTTGTTGAGATGGCGCCGGGGGAGAAGATTTTTTTTGGCTTGGAGCCGGAACCGGAGCTTGGGCTTCGGGTACCGAAATAAGCGTTACATCAATGGCTCGGAGAGGTTCCTCAACTGTCGATTGAAATCGTAGGAACAGGGCCATCATGATAAAGACAGCATGAAAAAGCCCTGAAGTGGCGAGTCCCCAGCGAAATGAGGCGTCTTCTTGAGAAACGTCAGTAGCGAGCCCAAGGGAAATTAGACTTGGGGATTCAGCATGTCCCATTGGTCAAACGCTTAGCGGGAAATCCCGATGGTCTCGTCCTCGATTAGTGTTTCAATCTTCGGGCCGGTAATCATTCCGAGACGTTCAATTTTGGCCCCTTTGACCTCATCCATGACCTGCACAACGGTTCCATAGGGAACCGTTTGGTCTGCTCGCAGATACACTGAAATCAAGGGATTTAAGGTTTTGGCTTCTTGAAGTTTAGTTCGTAAATTGACCAAACTAATTGTCTCGTTACCGAGGGATAAGGTGTGATCCCGCTGAATGGTCACAATCAGTCGTTCTTCGGCTTTTATATTATTGGCCGTTGTCGTCGGGAGGTTAATGTCTAAGCCCCGATGTAGCATCGGGGCGGTAACCATGAAAATCACCAGGAGAACCAAGACGACATCGACGAGAGGAATGACATTGATTTCAGAGAGAAATTGCCGAGGCTTTGATCCAATGTTCATCGGGTTACTTCTACCTCAAAGGCTTTTTCCGCTTCTTCTATCGTATTGAGAAATTCAATTGTAAAGGCCTCAACTCTGAAGGCCATCTTTCGAATTCTAGAGAGAAAATAGTTGTACGCCATCACAGCAGGAATTGCGGCAAATAGCCCGGCTGCAGTAGCCACAAGTGCTTCAGAGACGCCAGGAGCAACTGCGGCAATGCTTGCTGAACCTTGAAGACCGATTTCATGGAAGGCATTGATGATGCCCAAGACGGTTCCGAGGAGACCAATAAATGGAGTCAGATTTCCTGTGGTTGCCAAAAAAGGCAAATAGGCTTCCTGTTGGCCGATTTGGTTCTGGATGATGTATTGAGCGACCTTTTCCAAATACTGTCGATTAGGGGAGCGCTCTGTGTGTTTTGCCTCCATGGGAGGTCTCGAGGTAAAAAGATCGGAGGATTCTGGCAAGCGGTCGGTAATGCCCAAATAAACCGCTGAGCTTGGGCTATAAGCCAATGTTTGAGCCTGGCTTCTTAAAGTGTGCTGGTCGATGGGATTCTGTTCGTACAATTGTAAAAATTGTGATTCTTCTTGCCGAATGCGACTAAATCGTCTGAATCTGTTTACGATGACTCCCCATGAAATCACAGAAAAAATTGACAGGATAAAAAGAATGACAATTGATAGGAGGCCCAAGGACCCAAAGAACTCAGAAGGATTGGCAGCAAAGGTCATAGGTTGTGTTTCGACCTCCTCTAGACTGGTTAGATGCTAAACAGGGGGTATGTGATACTGAAATAAACCACTGGGAGATGAGGTATGGCGGGGCCGACGGGATTTGAACCCGCGACCTCCAGATTGACAATCTGGCGTCCTAAACCTAGCTGAACGACGGCCCCGAAAATTTTTTTGATCTTGGGCAAATAGCCCACGCATTCATTCAAAGAGGAAATGGAGTCGATGAAGAATTTAATAATATATCAGATTAAGAAGACCATAAGCCAAAAAAATATATTGGTAGGCGGAACAGGGATCGAACCTGCGACATCTGCCGTGTAAAGGCAGCGCTCTGCCAGCTGAGCTATCCGCCTAAAAATAAAAACATCACAATTATTCTATTATAACAGTGAGTTAGACCTTGTCAACTCAAATGGAATAGTGTGGAATACTGTTTGACATGAACAGGGGACGTGGTTATAAGGCATCACACCTTAATGAATGCGTAATGCAAGAAAAAATATGTGGTTGTCCTGGTGACGAGGGAGAAGAATAATTATGGGATATAAAATTAAAGATCCTGCCAATAAATCTCCGATGGTGGAACAAGCTCAGTTTCTGTCCAGTAAAGAGCGGTTTCTGTTTTTTGTCGAAGAGAATCGAGCTTTTGTGTGGGGAGGAATTTTTCTGGGTCTGGCTGTGATCGTGGCGATTGTGACCTTGAGTTGGCTCAATCAAAATAATCAAGAACATGCCTGGGAATTAGAAGGCAAGGCGCAAACGGTCTATTTGGATCGTCCACTGGATGATGTCAAACAGGGACAAGAGAATATTCAAAAAGCTTCACGCATGTTCAAAGACATACTTAATCAATTTCCAGGAACGCCTAGCGCGGGAGTCTCCTCATTTTTATTGGGGAACAGTCTGATGGAGGAGAAAAATTACCAAGGGGCAATAGATGTCTATACGTCATGGGTCAAAGAATATGGGCAAGATCATATCTTCGTCGGATTAGTCCAGCAGCGACTGGGGTTTGCGTATTTACTTAATGAAAACCGGGAGGCAGCCTTAAAGGCTTTTGACGCAGTGCTGGCCAATCCACATGCGTTAAATAAAGACCAGGTAGTATTTGAGCTGGCGAAGATTGCAGAAGCTGATGAAAATATTGCTGAAGCGGTAGGGCAGTACAAAAAGGTTATCCAGGAATTTCCTTTGTCTCCGTTTGCTTCGGAAGCTGCCCTCCGGGTGAAGGTGTTAGCGCCAGAAGAAGAAGCCAAAGATTCCCCTTCATCGGAAACAACCGACTTGGACGCGATTGAGAAGAGCAGTCCTGAAGCCCCACAGGTTCAGGAAAAAGGAGAGGGGAAATAGGATGGGTTCGGTCGTTTACCCATTAAGTGAGTTATTGGCTTACCATTAACATGCGGCCAGCCTGAATGATGCTGGAAGAGAGATTGTTGAGTGCTCGCAAATCGTTCACACTCATACTAAATTGTCGGGCAATCGTCCATAAACTATCTCCCCGTCTGACCTTATACCATTTAGAATTGTTTTTGCTTGAAGGACTGACCGAAGGTTCACCTTTTATGCGTAACCGATCTCCTGGATGAATGATATGGCTAGAGAGATTGTTCAGTCTCATCAGTGAATTAACGGATTTTCTAAATCGAGTGGCAATGCTTCCGAGGGAATCCCCGGATCGAACGCGATACCAGGTGATTTCAGCGTCAGCATAATCGTCATCAACTTCTCCCCGAACTCGGAGTTTGGTGCCTACTCGTATAATGTTACTCCGCAAGTTATTCATTTGTTTCAGGTGACTAACTTTCATTCTGTATCGTTTGGCTACTACTGATAAGCTCTCTCCTCGTCTCACCGTATGCCATTCGGTTGGTGGGGGAGGGGGTTGGGTCCAGACAGTAAGTGTCGGATGGAGTTCCTCAACAATCGAGGCCATTCCAAGGGGTACCTTCAGATAATAACCAGGAGCCGTAAGGCTAGGCACGATACTGCGTCGAAGTTCCGGGTTGAGTCGTTGGAGTTCCTCAACTGGAATCCCCGTTTGCTGTGTGACGGCCGAAAGATGGACGCGTTTCGTAATCAGGACTTCTTCAAATTCATGGCGATCGCCATCAGGAAGACTGAATCCATAGGCCGTGGGATTTTGTGCGATAAGGGTCGCCGCAATAAACCGAGGCACATAATCTTTGGTTTCCCGTCTGATGTAGCGGGACCGTCGAATCTTCCAAAAGTCACGGGTCCCCGTTTTTTTGATGGCCCGGGAAATTTTCCCACTGCCTGCATTGTACGCCCCAAGGGCCAAGGGCCATGAGCCAAACTGGTCATATAAATCCCGAAGATGATGAGCGGCTGCAACTGTGGATTTAATAGGATCCCGCCGCTCGTCTAAATACCAGTCGACATCAAGACCATACACACGGCCAGTCCCTTTCATGAATTGCCATGGGCCTGAGGCACGGGATCGAGAAAATGCACGAGGGTTAAATCCACTCTCAACGAGTGAAAGATACATGAGTTCCGTCGGGAGACCCAGTTCCCGAAAAACGGGTTCCACTAGTTCTCGATAATGATGAAAGCGATCCAGATAGGATTGGAATCGTTCATGAATTCCATACTGAAAATATGCAAGGTTTTTTTCTACGGAATCGTTCAGTACAAGGGGAATAGTCCCATACGCTCCCGATTTTTTCTGTTGGGGAGCCTCCCATGTTTGATCGAAAACCTTGGCAAATCGAGCCAGGGCAACTTGCGACCGTTGTTCAGATGAGTCAGCAGGGTAAAATCGTAATTTCGTAGAGGAGTTGATTGGGATGGGCGTTTGAGTGTCGATCTCTTCAATGGTTTTCTCGTCAGACCAGGGAGTCTTCAGGTGCTGGCTAGTTTGAGATTTCTGGGAAAAATCGTTTGAGGAGGGAGGAAGGGATTTTCCAGAGTCCGACAACTGAATCTGGTGTACTGGTGTTTGAGTTGGGCTTTCTGCGGAAGTTTGGTTCGGGTCATCTTCGTTAGATAACCCTGTCATGCCTGGAGTTGTTTCCCCAGTTTGATCTATGAGAATAGATGCTTGGTGATCGTGATGGTTGGTGCTCGTCTCAAGCGGTTGAGTCTCGATAGAGGTCCCTGGGCGAGGCGAGCTATTCGCAATTGCATAGTTAAACGTAAGAGTCTCAGTGGAATCATTGGGAGGTAAGAACGAGGGTTCGCCGAGGGTTGGTTGAGGGCAAAGAGTCAACGTGATCAAAGACACACCGAAGCCAACCAGTAGGTTGCGGGCAAAATCATTGGCTCGCAGAGGTGTGAAGAACCCTTGACCTTGTAACGTTTTAGCTAAGTGGCTCATTTTATGAGAGTTTTCGGCAAATCTGTGCACAACTTAATAGGCTACCCTCGCAAGGAAAAATTGTCAAACATGTTCACGAATTTTTCATCTTTGTCCCTAGGTAGAAAGTATTGCACGAATCGCACCAAAGGATAAGGGTATGCAAATGAAAGAAAAAAATGGTGGGAGGGTAAATGTGAGTGGCGTTTTTATTCCAGTTATTAGGTAAAAATGTCAACGATGAGGGTTGACTGGGAGGGCCAGAGTAAAATACCGCTCTCCTTCTTTGAACAATAACCTTTTCCCCTGCAATGTCGTGAGAATATTTGCGAGGGGCACGATAATGTCTTTCTCCGATCCTGGAAAAGAGCAATCCTGCAAAGCTTTGCGAATCTGTTCAGCAGATTTGGGTTGCTCATTGCAAAATTCTAAGATGAAGGCCTCCGGTCCTTCAAATCGTTCACTGGTCGGATTTAACCCTCTCCCATCATAGACGGTGAGATAGCTCAGGGCCTTTGCAAAGAAAAGAAAGGGCCTATTGGAAGAGTGATAGCGTTGTTTCCACTCTTCAACAAGTCTGACGAGTTCCTTATAGAGCTGTGGATCGACTTTCCAATCAATTGTATATTCAAAATCATAAGCGATTTTATTGAGATCAACCTGCCTTTCGTCATACACATAGGCATAGGCTAACCCCGGTCCCGTTCGTCGGATACCGTATCGTTCTGGCCATTTAAAATAGGGACTAAACCGTTCGAGCCAGAGTTTGGCGGTGGATTCTGGCGGTTGGAGGTGGATCAATGAGGGAATGAGTTCGATTTGTTGTTGGTAATCGAGATCTGTTTCTTGTGGAAAGCCCAATAAAATATTCCAGGAGAGGTCAATATTGTAATATCGGCTCCATTTTAAACATTCTATGTTTTGTAGTGGGTTGACACCCTTATCCATCTCCTTTAGTTGCGCCAGACTTAAGCTTTCGATGCCCGGTTGCATGCATTTTACCCCACCTTTTGCCAGGGTTTGAATTTGTCGTTTATTGAGATTGCTTTTGGTCTCCATGAACACGTCCAGGTCCACGTGTTTTTGGGCTAGTTGGCCGAAAACACCGTCTACATATTTCATGTCAATAATATTATCGACCAAGCGAAAACGGGTGGTGTCGTAGCGGCTGGACAGATAGTCCAATTCTGAAGCGACCTGAGCGGGAGCTTTTGCGCGAAATTCCATTGCTTGGGCATTTAATCCGCAAAAGGTGCAATGATGTTTTTCTCCCCACCAACACCCGCGAGATCCTTCATAGAGTAGAATCCGGTTCAAGCCGGTGGATCCCTGCTTGGCTAATTCCTGGAGCTCTGCAAAATAGTCGTCGTAATCAGGAGGGGGCGTGTCTGAAAACTTTGTGAATAAGGTTTCCTGAGGGGTAAAGTTGATCTGTCCTTCCTGTCGAAAGGCCACTCCGGGAGGAATATCCGTTTCATCCTTGAGAAGGATGCGTTGAACCAATGGAGGAAAGGCCTGTTCACCTTCTCCGATCACGACATAATCAATCCAGGGAAATGCCCGAAAATGTTCCAGCCCCATTTCTCCGTCGAAATTTGCCCCCCCAAAAACAATCCGAACATCGGGATATACATCCTTGATCAATTTGGCCAGACTTAAACTTGCGACATTTTGATCGAACGTGGAGGTGAAGCCCACTACGTCGAATTGACTCCAATCCACTGATGTCAGGCACCAGGTTAAAAATTGAGGAGCAGTCGATCGGGCAATTTCTTCCAAATGACTGATAGAACAGCTAGCTTCCCGAGCCGTGTCCTCGAAGATGGGTTTAAAGACAATAGGATATTCCCTGTGTTTTGGATTATTCCGAAAGAGGAGTGCAGAGAACAGCCATTCGCCAAACAGGCCACGCTTCTCACACAAGATTTCGTATAACGGCACTCCGATTTTATGGGCGAATTGGAGATTGAAATGATAAGTTTGGGTGCTAATCCCTTGTACTTTTAGCAAGGACGAGAGGGTTCCTAGTTGGATCGAGGGAAATTTCGAATAACTAAATGGCATGGTTACCAAGGCGACCTTCGTTCCAAAAGATCGGAAATCGGTCGTGCCCTGGTAGGCAACCTGAGTGTGTTTTGATTTTGAAGCGACCGGGTGAATCAAAATTGGGCTAGTGGCCATAAAAGCCTTCAATAGGAAGCAGGAAGGTGAAAGGCGCGGTCAGCCTTGGCGGCTAAATAAAAATCACTTTCGGTGAGGCCTTGAATCTTGTGGGTCCAAATTTCTACTTTGCATCTGCCCCAGGCCAAATATATATCAGGGTGATGGCCCTCAAGCTCCGCAACATTCCCGACTCGATTAGTAAAAGCCAAGGCATCTGCAAAGTTGTCAAAGGTATAGGTTTTCTCAATATGACCCTGAGCATTGAGCGCCCATCCAGTTTCCAATTGACCCAGCAGGTCCTGGATTTTTCGAGGTTCCAATGGAGGGACGCCTCCACGACAAGGTACGCATGTGTTATCTGCTAGACTCATTTGCTTCCTCCTTACATTCTGAACATTTCTGGTGGATTGCCCTTTTCACATTGTATGTGCCCTGTGCTCGGGAAACCTGGTTCTTCCCCACCTCATTCGAACGAACAATGGTGGATGGGGTAGAGAAATCCAGACAATCGTGAGATTACACCATAGCTGTGAACATGCCGTTAATTATAGTCACCACCAACTTCGGTGCACAATTCCAGAGCAGATGTCGGAATAAGCCAATGGGCAACAGGGGGACCTTTTAGGGGAGTTGGGTGATTTGTGCTAATCCGGTTCACCACATCATAATGAATTGACCCATCAATGGTTCTCAGGGAACTGTGGCTCAACCCACAATTGTTTCAATAGGCAAGGATGAAAGGTATTTCTCTGGTTTTAAGGAGAGAATGTTTACCGAATCAATCGAGGTCGTCCAAGTTCTTTCGTGGCTCCAGCCTAGCACTTCATTTTCCCTAGCGATGAATGGATGAGCAGCCTAGGGATGAGGGCGACCTTGGGGGATGAGAATAGTGTCTGGAGTCTTTCTTTCCTCGCAAAAAGATCATTTGACAAGCTGAATCCGAGACAGGTAGAAAAACCACCAAAAAGCTTAAGTCCGTCTATATACAACGAATTCTTTTGATTACTCAGGTCTAAATGCGCCTTATGAGAAATTTTCTTCCTTCTTGAATTGGCCCTCGGAAGATCAATGTTAAACGATCAGGGAGTGGTGCAATGCCAGTGAATGCTCTGCGAAAACCTGGGGCAAGAATGAGTCTGCAAGAAGCCCTTGAGCGAGTGGAGAAACTCAAGCGGTTATCGGAAAGCAGCAATCCCCACGAGGCGGCATTGGCCGCCATGCGATTGAAAGATTTTGATGTGGAGGTGGCCCGATTTCCCCGCCAAGAACCTGTTGCTGAAGAGGTCTCTCCGTCAAAAGACCATGCTTACCTCAATAAAGTTGTTGAAATACTTGATGAAATGCCTATTGTTCCCTATGAAACATTGGATGAGATAGAAGTCGGACAATCCTCTGATAAATCGAAAGTCAATTGGGATGAACTTCATTTTGCCCTTGTAAAGAAAGCGCAGCGTATGGGGGCAGATGCCTTGGTTCATATTCAATTAAAGGGAACCGCTGGACAAAAGGTGCTTGGAGCCACGGCATTAAAATATCTCACTCCCAAAGAGGTCTTGGAAATTCAACAATCCACCGCGTTAGAGGATGCTGAAAAAGCCTATAAAGAGTCTCAAAAAGAGCGGCTTGATGAGGATCTTGCCCCTGGTATCGGCTAACCAACAAATTCTTTGTCAGAGAGCAGAAGACCTGGTAGGCTTTCCGGAGGAGACGGAAAGAGGCAGCCGTCTGCACATTTCTGGATAGACAACCTCAAACAAATCGGAAGGTTCAGTGAACGCGGTTGCGGCCTCCCTAAAAAAATACAAGGGGACGACAGATCCATGAGAGTATGGTATATTTCCTGCCGTGTTTGCCCTCTCATCACACTATAGGCATTCGTTTCCTCATCCCCTCTTGTAATTTTTTTCTCACAGACGGTAGCTAAGAGCCGAAAGAAGTTTCACGTGTGGAGAAACCGTGAAAGCCGCCGCCATGGCCTCAAGTCGCGAAGTGTCAATGGAAGAAACCATGCCGGACTTAAGCCAGGGCTTGTGCAGGTTGCCGACAAGTGGCGATGTAAGTGACTGTTGTCATAATTCAACAAAAGGACCAACTGTGGAGAGAAGCAAAATTGTGTCAACATTCCCAGCGACGATAACCGGTATCCTGGTGATGGCAGGATGGTTCACGGGAATCTTTTCGAGCTTGGCCCACACAAAAGAGACTGAATTACTCTCCGTGGGGATACGGGGAGGGATCAATTCTGAAACGATCGGCATCCCGCCCACCGAAAAGGAAGATTTCGAGCAATATGACATGTTTGCCGTTGTTGGAACTCCCTGGAGTTGGGACTTTTCTTCAGGATGGGATATCCGTTTTAGGCTGAATATTGCTGCAGGAACGTTGAGAGCCGCAGGAGACTCAGGGTTTATCGGAGAGCTCAGTCCTGGTATTGCCTTTTCGAAACCAAGTTGGAGATTCACCTTCGATATAGGGGGTGGTCCGGCGTATCTAAGCGAGGAAAAATATGGCCGTCAGGATATTGGAGGACCCGTCCAAATTATCGGGCATGGTGGCATTACCTATCATCTTCCCTGGAGGATATCGGCCGGGTATCGTTTTCATCATATGTCAGATGCCTCGATATACGGGAGCAATAATCGCGGAGTGGATTTACACATGCTTGAACTCAGCTATCGGTTCTGAGAGTGCGCTCTCTTGAGGTGGTCCTGCTTGGGGTTGGTTATCTGGCTGTAGCCAAATGGCCTATTGCTCAGGCAATGAAGGCTTCCGTTGAAATAAGGAAACCTGATGAAAGACGCCGGCTATTTAGTGCTGACGTTGTTTGGCGATGTCGAGTGCGGCGACTCGGTAGGCTTCGGCGAGGGTCGGGAAGTTAAAAATGTTGTCAATGAATCGGTCGATAGGCATATGGTGAAGCAATCCCATCTGGCCAATATGAATCAGTTCGGTTGCTCCTTCTCCGACGATATGAATACCCAACAGTTGTTCGCCTTTTGGGTCAGCGACCATTTTGAGCAAACCATTGGTCATGCCGGAAATCTGTCCTCGTGCAATTTCATGAAACCTCGCTCTTCCCACTGTCGCCCCCCCATACCTGTCGATGGCTTCCTGTTCGCTTAACCCCACGCTTGACATTTCAGGAATCGTATAGATTCCCATGGGAATCTGCTCAGGAGCACTGCCGGGGTCGAGACCTAAGCCATGACAGACGGCACGGCGCCCCTGTTCCATGGAACAGGATGCCAGGGACGGGGGGCCAATGACGTCACCGACGGCATAGATATGGGGCACTGCGGTTTGGCAGTGATTGTTGACCGAAATGAGCCCACGAGTCGTCGGGTGTATTCCGGTGGCTTCTAAGTTTAAATGATCCAGATTGGATACTCGTCCCAAAGCCACAAGCATTTTTTCACTTTCCAGCGTTTCACCATTTTCTAAAATCATTGTCACGTGAGAGCATCCGTCCCACCGGACGGTGTCGATTCTTTGTCCACCCCGATAGTGCCCTCCGGTTTGCTCAAACGCTCCGCAAAATTCATCGGTAAGCTCTTGATCCAAAAATTTGAGTGGGCGGTCCGCCGTATCCACCATGGTGACATGCACTCCCAGTAAGGCGAAAATTGAGGCGTATTCACTGGCAATCACGCCTCCGCCTAAAACGATCAGAGATTTCGGTAAATACACCAGAGAGAGAATGGAGTCGCTGTCCAGGATATGTTCGTGGTCGATCGGAATATTGACAGGGACGCGTGGACGCGAGCCGGTGGCGATGACCATAATCGGTGCTGTGACGAAGGTGGCCGTGCCGTCAGTTTTTTGGATACGCACTTCACGGTCAGACACGAAGCCAGCGCGACCATGAAAGCAGTCAATACCATTACGGGTGAGTTGGTCCTTCATGAATTTCCCGTGGGCTTGCACCACGCGGTTCAATCGTGTCATCAGGGTGGTGATTTTGACATCGTCGCGCATGCGGAATTCAAAAACCTCGGTTGCCTGGAGAAATCGCACCATCTGAAGAGCGCTTTCCCGTAATGTTTTACTGGGAATGGTTCCCTGATAGACACAGGCCCCTCCCACCTCGCGGGTCTGCTCGATGAGGGCCACCTGCTTTCCGGCTTTGGCGCCTTGAATGGCGGCTTTTTGTCCTGCCGGGCCGCTTCCGATCACAATCAGATCAAATCGGGTAGGTGACGTCATGGCAAAAAACACTCCACACTCGCCCTCACGGTCTCACGCAATTCCAGAAGGGCCGTCATGTCTTCTGGGTAAAAATTCAGATCCTGCACAACCGGAAGTGTGAGCAAGCTCTGCTCGTCCTGTGTGGAATCTTCAAGCATGGCGGAGGCCAAATGATGAGCAAGGCAGGTGATCATGGCTCCTTTGGTGGGAGAAATGGCTTGGTGGTACTGGTTGTCTTGGTAGTACCGGATCGTTTCTTGGACCGGATCCGGCAGTTGCCAGACGGCGGCCAATTTTGAGCCCGCCGTGACGTGAAACTCTTCGAAGAGGGATTCAACGGTGGTCCAGGAAAATGGTTCCACCGATTTGTCGTGAGATGAAACGAGAAGATGGAGAATGGCAGGTTTCCCGATGGTATGCAGGAGCCCGCATAAAAACGCGTTTTCCACATTATGACGGATGCGTCTGGCGATTTCTTTCCCGAAAAGTCCTGTCGCGAGAGCATGTCGCCAGAGGCTCCGTACTTCTTTCTCATAGCCGGTCGTATGAAAGACGCCGCTTTGAACCGACACCGAAAACGCTAACCCGGCCAGCATCGTCAATCCCAACCATGTAATGGCTTGTTGAAGCGAGACGATAGGGGTACGAGTCGCATAGGCAGGGGAATTGGCAATGCGGAGGATCTGTCCTGCAAGGACTTGGTCCTGTTGAATCAATGAAGACAGTTTTGAGGCGTCGGCATTCGGATCGCTTGAAAGCAGAAGAACCCGGTTCGCCACCACGGGTAAGAG
>JAGQKG010000509.1 GCA_020430245.1 Nitrospira sp. | reverse complement strand
TCAAGAAAGCAGAACTTGACGCTGGAGGGACGGCGGGCACTCAACAAGCTCCTCGGCGCCAACAAGCGGCTCAACACCGCGTATCTGCTGAAGGAATCCTTCGGCCAGTTATGGGAGTATCAGACTGAAGGCTGGGCCAGGCGGTTTTTCGAGAACTGGAAGGCTTCGTTAAAGTGGCAGCGGCTTAAACCCTACGAGAAATTTGCAGAGATGATCGAACGGCACTGGGACGGGATTGCCGCATATGCCCAGGCCGAGAACAAGGTCTCGCTCGGCTTCGTGGAAGGGCTGAACAATAAGATCCGGGTCATTCAGAGAAGGGCGTATGGGTTACGCGATGAGGAGTATCTTCGCCTGAAAGTCCTGACCTGTATGCTCAAGCCCATATAAAGACTAGCCCATACTCACCCACTCACTTTGGAGATGAACCTTAATAAAAGAGGTGTGGGACTTTTCAGATCTTTTGCAAAGGCAAGGGCATTTCTCCCGCTGTTCGGATCCGAAGAATGCTGTTTTGTG
>JAGQKG010000508.1 GCA_020430245.1 Nitrospira sp. | reverse complement strand
ATGATCATCTCGCCATTCCATGTATACGCCACCGCGTAGAAGCCCGCGGCCACCTCAGGACTATTTTGGGAAGTCTCACTCTGTTAGGTCACCGTGGCTGTCCCAACTGAATTACCTTCAGAAACAAGTCCAGGGTTATAGCCACGGTTATAGGCATCCATGGCCAGTATGGCGTGCATTAGCTCTGGGGACGTAACCATTTCTTTTCTCCTCTTTTTTCTTATTGGTCTTTTCTATGTACCTTTTTTCTTTTTTCTCCAAACGTCTTCCAATCCATGAAGTCTAATAAGCTTACTCTTTGCTCAGGGGTTTGATCTTTGAGAAAACGAGGTTGTTTGTCTCTAGGGGTCAAAGAATCAACCTCAAAAAACCACCCCAACACTTGCTCAATCTTTCCTTCTGTCACCGGCTCGTCGGTGATTTCCAGCGTGAGGCATTTAAGCTCAATGCCTGGCCCAAACGTGGCCGCCAAGTTATCCGGATCCACCACCTTGACCGTCGTCGGATCGGTGAGATCCGTGAAGGTCACCAAGAGGGGAT
>JAGQKG010000507.1 GCA_020430245.1 Nitrospira sp. | reverse complement strand
TCTAGATTGGCAAATTCAATAGCCTGAGCATTGGGGGGGCCTTGTCTTCGAAATTTTTCCTTTAGTGTTTACAGAGCGACCTTTCTTCCCTAACCATTGAAAATGACTGATGTGAAGATGGCAAAAAGGATATTGGAAAAAATATCGTAATATTAAAACCTACATTCAAATTGTCCAAACAAATCACCTTGCCTTGAAAGCGCATCGTAAAAATCCTCATGGTTTCCTCTAGCCGATTAACGGAAAATGACTATACCTGAGTGGTTACCCGCTGAAGACCAATAGACTGCTAGACAAAATATAGGACCTAAAGAACCCCTGTAGTGCTCCCCCGAAATCAAGCTGTAAGCTTCCCCATATCGAGGACAGACCAAAAGTAGAGCTTTCTGGCATTTGACGTTGGCCCCCTTTCGGGACAGTTCTTAACCAGAACAGCGGGCGGCTTTGAGACCTCCCCGAAAACTAGACCACACCGTGCTGGAAATCTGATGCCTTCTTCTGCAGCCCCGGTTGAGCCGCATGTTCGGCAAACTCCTGGGGCG
>JAGQKG010000506.1 GCA_020430245.1 Nitrospira sp. | reverse complement strand
AGAAAACAAAAGAAATGGCATTGGGAGGAATTACGAATTGCCTTCCAAAAGCGATGGAGGAATTTAGGCTGTTCTATGTGGATGCGAGCGTACAATGAGCAACGGACACATCAAGGTCGGTGGTGCTACGGCAAGACACCAAGGCAAACGTGGGAAGATAGTGTGGACCTGGCCAAGGAGAAGATGTTAGCTGCGTAATTCTAACTGGACTCGCTGCCTGTCAGATGAAGTCTTGACTTATACAAATTATGGGTTTGAAGGATTTTTAGAAAGGATCATGACTTTATGGTTTCATTTTCATAGGTGAGGGCGAAGTTCCTACGGATATCCCGGCTTCAACCGCCATCCCTGCCTTTGGGTTCAAATCAGGATTCATAACTGCCATCGCTTCTTTATACGCCGGGTGGTTTTGTGCATCTTCTAATGATGCCTCATTGTCCAGCGGATTTTTTTCATCGTGCATAGCATTCCAAAGCGCGACAGATTCCTGTAACTCTTGTGGATTATAATTGTCTTCTAAACTTCCCAAAGCACCCTTTAAC
>JAGQKG010000505.1 GCA_020430245.1 Nitrospira sp. | reverse complement strand
ATGTCTTTGTGGAACGCTTATGGCGCAGTGTGAAGTATGAGGATATCTACCTGCGGGCCTATGAAACGCCGGCCGTTCTCCGCACAGGGTTCACCCATTACTTCCAGTTCTATAATGCGCAACGCCGGCATCAAACGTTGAACCGACAGACCCCCTGATGCCGTGTATTTTGGCGGGACAATCGTGCAGCAGGTTGCATAATGGCACGCAGAAATTTCACGTATCGAGCTGTCCAAAAATCGGGGACCACTTCTACCGCTCAATGAAGATATTGTCAAACACCCGGCCCCGGCCATCCATACTGACCTGACTGCCAGCTCGCTCCACCCGCTCAATCCAGGCCTGCGAGGTAAACTGGACGCCTTGGTCACTATTAAAGATATCGGGCGCCCCATGGGCGAACGCCTGGTCCAAGGCCTCTAAACAAAAGTCAGCGTCTAAAGCATTGGAGACGGCCCACCCCACGACATACCGACTAAACCAATCCATGATAGCGACCAAATACATAAAGCCGACGGCCATCGGGACATAGGTGATGTCCACA
>JAGQKG010000504.1 GCA_020430245.1 Nitrospira sp. | reverse complement strand
TCAAATCGATCCGGCTATTCTGAAAGAAGGAACCTGAAGGCATTTTCGGTTGTCAGTCCTAAAAAGTGCATGATAGAATTATATATTTTCCAACGTATGTGGCTTGTAAGTGAGCCGATTGAACTTGAAAATTCCCCGCTAGCTTGCTACGGGGTCATCCTTTTTTTGGGTTTCTTTTGAGTGCTGGAGTTCAGTAGGACCACGGGTAAAAGAATAAGGCGTTCTAAATGATCTTAGATACCCCGTCAGCTTGCTGCGGGGTTCTTCATTGTTAAGGGGGTTACCCTGGATATGAATTCTCGTGTGAAAAATTTATTGTTTTGGGTTTTTGTCAGCTTGTTCATGATTTTACTGTTTAACCTGTTTACTGTACCCAATCAGCATCAGGAAGATCCTGTAATTTTTAGCGAATTTATGGCTCACCTAGAAAAAGGTGATGTGGAAAAGGTCATTATCAAACATAACAATATCAGCGCGATTTTAAAGGATGGGAATCGGATTCAGACCTATTCCGTGGAATATCCGGATTTAGTGAATGTCCTCAGAGAAAAA
>JAGQKG010000503.1 GCA_020430245.1 Nitrospira sp. | reverse complement strand
ATCTCGTCAAACATGCCAAAGGTGTCATCACCGATTCGGGAGGCATCACCGAAGAAACCACCGTGCTCGGTGTGCCCTGCCTCACATTGCGCGACAACACCGAGCGTCCGGAAACGATCACCATCGGCACCAACGAACTCATCGGGACCGATCCAAGCAAGCTCCCTCCCGCACTCGCGCGATTGATGGCAGGGCAGTGGAGGAAGGGTGCGATTCCGCCACTGTGGGATGGGAAGGCGGCGGAGAGGATCGTGGGGGGGGTAGAAAGGCTGCTGCTCGTATCGTGAATTCATAAAAACAGCGCAGGATACCCCTCAGCTTGCTGAGGGGAGGAATGTGCAAATGGGATTAAACAACACATTTGAAAGATGCCCCCCAGCTTGCTGGGGGGGCTTCACTCTGAGACGGCGGACAGACGGTAACCTTGAGATCCTCTGATCCTCACGATAAAGTGAGGCCGAGTATGAAATGAAAGGAGGCGCGATGTCCATATTGACGTTGACCAATAAAGGACAAACTCCCATCCGAAGGATCTGTGAAAATGACACAATTTC
>JAGQKG010000502.1 GCA_020430245.1 Nitrospira sp. | reverse complement strand
GCAATGCCGGCGGGGGAAGCGGCAGCATGTATGCCGTCATCGTTCAGCCTCAGGGCCAATGATGTTGTGACAGGAGAATTCGAATCAGCCATTATGAAGGTTTTTATCTTAGCTCTCTGCGCCTAATCGGATCCCCAAGCCCAGGATCCAAGACCGGAATCCCAGGAGGGCCCGGGGACCGTCAGGAGATGCCGGCTGCCCTTGTTTGACGCAACGACACGTGAGCGGGGCTCTCCGGTCCCCAATCAAGAGGGCTTTGTCAACCAAAGGCCTGGATATTGACTCACCGCTCAGGTTTCAAGGATCATGAAGAGGAAACTACGAACGTGCCGTCCAAGAACAAGTACGATTGGACGGCAAGGGCCATGAGTATTCTCCAACCTCGTCTACCTGTTTCATGCCTAAAGGCTTTTGGGGATCCACCGATAAAAGCCCGTGAAGCAAGCGGTCACGTGTCTTCTCACATTCAAGAGCAAGTTTGGATCATTCGAAAAAAGATGGCATAACACAGCGTAAAATAGTGGCCTCTTTCCGATAAAGGCAAACCCATTGTGA
>JAGQKG010000501.1 GCA_020430245.1 Nitrospira sp. | reverse complement strand
AATTGTTTCCCGTGGTGGTTCTATTTTAGCCAAATGGTGTTTAACTCATCATAAAGAAAATTTTCTTTATACCCATTTTGACGAGATCTGCGAAATAATGAAAGCTTACGATGTTTCCTTTTCCCTGGGTGATGGTTTACGTCCTGGATCAATAGCCGATGCTAATGATGCCGCTCAGTTTGGCGAATTGGAAACATTAGGCGAACTCACACAACAAGCTTGGAAGCATGATGTCCAAGTCATGATTGAAGGTCCGGGTCATGTTCCAATGCATTTGATCAAAGAAAATATGGTTAAACAACTTGATATTTGTAAAGAAGCACCATTTTATACTCTTGGGCCACTGACAACTGACATTGCCCCTGGGTATGACCACATCACATCCGCAATTGGTGCCGGACTTATTGGCTGGCTGGGAACTGCTCTTTTATGTTACGTGACCCCCAAAGAACATTTGGGGTTGCCAAATAAAAAAGACGTCAAGGATGGCATTATTGCTTACAAGATTGCCGCCCACGCCGCCGACTTAGCCAAAGGCCATGCGCATGCTCATGAATGG
>JAGQKG010000500.1 GCA_020430245.1 Nitrospira sp. | reverse complement strand
GAAAAGTTAGAACCCCCACAGACTTCCTCTCGTCTGACCTAATTGAATTCTTAGAGAAAACCAAGATAACAGTTTAATACAGAGGATTCTTTGAGAGAACCAGGCAGATCCCCAGGTAAAAGACGGAACTTTCCTGGTCCGATCTTGCTCGACTGATTAATATTATCCTAACCAGTCCATTTCTACCTGGGAAGAAGCAGGCTGTATGGCAGGAAGAGACAATCCCCTTGCTCTTGCCTAAAAGACTAAGGTTCGATAGTGAAGCTTGGGTGCCGCAGAACAGATTGTTTCTGTTTGGGCAATTTATTGGCTGGGGGACCAGGGATCGAACCTGGGCAGCCAGATCCAGAATCTGGCGTCAACCATTCTTTTAATTTCTATATAAATTTTAACATATTGATTTTAATATAATTCATTGCCTATCATTCCCCATTATGTTGATGAAATCCCCAACCAATCTTCGCCTATAGTCTCCACAGAGTCTCCATAAAGGTTCACAGGTTTGGCCAAGACTTCTAACCGAGTACGTCTTACTAAGCGCAAAATTGACGCCGCCCTC
>JAGQKG010000004.1 GCA_020430245.1 Nitrospira sp. | reverse complement strand
GCATCAGCCAGATCCACATCCCCGCCGGAGGGAGATGTTCGGGTCGACGTTTTAGCTTCTTCACATTTAACTTTCACTGCCACATCGTGCGGTTGAGAGCGGTCCGTGGTGACCGTATACCCCATGTCTTCCAAGCGTGTCTTGACGGTGGCGGCTAGTGGACTGGGGTCATACGTCCCTTTTTCCGTTAAGGCAAGGACCTCCACCAATACGGTCTGGGCTTTCTCTAATTGCGTTTTTTGCTCTGGAGTGAGAGGAATTTGGCGGGCTTCGGCTTCCATGCTCCCAACACCCAATATCACGAAAATGAAGAAAACAGGCCAGGCTTTCATACCCTCCTCCTTGCTTCTAATTTTAAATCATGGTGGATTGCAACGCATGCTAAATGGCAACGGAACAAACGTTTCTAAACGAATGTACAGGGTTTTCTAATATACTCTTCACATAAAGGGAGGGGCAACTTAATGCCGGTCGGATAACTTTCGGTAGCCCGTGCAAGCAACTGATGGCCCTACCTCATGCAGTGGATCGCATTTGAAAAGAGTTGCTGTTCAATTGAAGATTTTTTCTAGAGGCAGTTCCTGAGGGCATTGAATTGTGGGAAATGTTGTTTGAAAGATTTTATTCATATTCCCTGGAGTGAAGTTGAACCCCTATTAGTCTCCGGCTATACTCGGTGGATGGGACGGTCACCAAAGTTTGTATTTTTAGGGGCAGGCAACATGGCTGATGCGTTGGTGACCGGAATTTTGAAGGCCCATCTTGCATCTCCCGCCAATATTTCTGTAACCGATATTTCCTCAATCCGGTTAGAGCATTTTCAGAAGACCTTTCAAGTTCATGTGGGATCTGATAACGCTGATGAAGTGAAATCAGCCGATATCATTCTTCTCTGTGTGAAGCCTCAGGTTATGGATACCGTGCTGGTACAGATCAAAGAGCAGATTTCTCGGAAGCAATTAGTGATTTCCGTCGCAGCGGGGTATCCCTTAGCACGCATTCAACAGCATGTCGGAAAAAACATTTCCCTTATTCGTGCGATGCCCAATACCCCTGCGGTCATCCAGGAAGGTGTAACGGCTTTGGCCGGAAGTTCAGATATCTCCCCGGGCCATCTGCACCTGGCTCAATCAATCTTTGAATCGGTTGGCAAAGTTGTCATGGTGGAGGAATCCTTAATGGATGCCGTGACGGGCTTGAGCGGAAGTGGTCCTGCGTATATCTATCTGGTGATTGAAGCACTCACCGACGGTGGGGTCCTGGTCGGTCTTCCACGAACAGTAGCCAGTGTCCTTGCGGCACAAACGGTATTAGGAGCGGCCAGGATGGTGCTTGAAAGTGACGAACATTCTGCCGTACTTAAAGATCGGGTGACGTCACCCGGTGGGACAACGATCACGGGTCTGCAACAACTAGAAACAGGGAAGTTACGGGCGACCTTAATGAAAGCGGTCAAAGCTGCTACGGCTCGGTCTTATGAGCTGGGTCAAAAATGATCTGAACCGCGCTGACGTTTAATGCGTACATGGCATAAGTTTTTATTGAAAGGAGTATACGGTGCAGTATTGGGTCAAGGTTACCTTTGTTGATAATAAAGAATTAGAATTCAAGGACGCTATTCGCCATACCATCAGCGATGATATGGAAATTCTTGAAGTCGACACTCCCAAGGAAATCACCATCATTCCCTTGAAGCAAATTAAGTATTTTTCTTGTGACGCTGGAGTTTTTGCCAAGTCATAGAGTAGAGGTGCTTACCTTGGGGGTTAGGGGTCTCTTAATATTCTCATTGAATCCTCCGAACAGGATAAGGTAATGATATTCTTTCGTTAAATGGTCGAATTTCTTATTTAAAATGGTAATGCCGTAATTTTTAAAAAACTGATTTACCAACAAAAACTGGCCGATTTTGTCTTTTACTTTTTATATAAGGGATAGCGCTAAACTCTTCTTGCCAAATTCATCTCTTTATGCCACCATAATCTTATTCTGTAATACAACGTTGATCTAATTCCATAAATCACCAAATTCGAAGCGTGGCATGACGATTCCTTGAAGATGCGGAAGGAATGATGATGGTCATGGAAACAATTAAACAGGTCGGTAAACAAATCGGTCTGGTCCTGACCTTATTGGGCGTTTTGTTGGTCCTTTGGGAACTTCCCCACCATGATCGAAATTATCTCTCCCATGAGGAGCAGACTGCACATTTAGGAACAAAGCTGCCCCCGTATGAGGTACAGACCTTTTTGCGACATATTGAGACTAGGCTTCCTTCTTATCGTGAGGAATTTCAGCAAGCTGAAAAACAATCAGGTATTTCATGGATGTTGTTGGCGGCCATGGCCTATCAAGAGTCTCAATGGAATCATAAGGCTGTGAGTCCCACGGGAGTGCGAGGAATTATGATGCTCACACGTTCCACGGCCTCGGATCTGGGCATTAAGAACCGGCTTGATCCTTCAAAAAGCATTGCCGGTGGAGCTCGCTATCTGTCCTATTTGCAAAAGCGGGTTCCTGATCACATTCGCATGCCAGATCGCATGTTTATTGCCCTTGCAGCGTATAATGTCGGCATGGGCCATATTAACGATGCACGATTACTTGCTGAGCGTCTAGGCAAAAACTCCAATGAGTGGGAGGACCTTAAAAGCATGCTTCCTCTTTTGGCTCATAAAGAATATTACCAGGATCTGCCTCATCGATATGCCCGAGGATGGGAACCCGTAAAATATGTGAAGCGTATTCGAGCCTATCGGAATATTCTTCAACAGGTTGTGAAGCGTGAAGCAAAAAGCTCACAAGTGGATATTTAACTCCTGCATTTGGACCTCTCTCCGTCAGCCTTCTTTCTTGATTGAATCTCTTTGTTTTGGTCTTTTCCTATTCCTTAATCACCAATTGATTGGCTCATCCAGATAATGAGGAATAGCCTCACTCCGCATGGTCGGATTTAGGAAAACCGAAAGCCTATATTTTGGGATCTTGGAAAATGAAACGATGGATTATTTGCGAAAAAGGAAACCTGATCTCTAGGGCGTCTGGGCCCCAAGAGATTGATCTGACTGGGCCCGCTCAATGGATAATGCGGTATCATTTGGTAATATTTTGGCTTTAATTCTATCCCCAAACTTAAAAGATTCTGAGAGTGTTGTTTCAGGAGTAACCTCAATACGAATTTCCCCTCGATCCCCCCTGACAACATAAAAGTTTCCATCAATCATTAAAATTTCGGCTACAATTGTACGAATTTTTGGAGGTGCCTTAGGAGCAGTCTTTACTGGGTCATTTTTGGGAGGTATGGGTTCTGTTTCGGGGGCAATTACAACCGGAGGTGCCGTCGGAGTCACGGCCGAGGGTCCTTCCTCCAGGCGAATCCCAGGAGAATCATCTGGACTCGCGCGAACAATGGATAATGCCTGATCTTGTGGGGTAACCCGTGCTTTGATCCGATCCCCAAACTTGAAGGATTCGGACAACTGGGTTTGGGGCGTTACTTCAATCTGAATTTCTCCATAGTCGCTTCTGATGATGTAAAAATTACCATCAACCATTAAGATGTCAGCAGTGATAATCCGCACATTCGGGGAGGCTTTTTTCGGGGGAGTTGATGGTTTAGACTTATTGCCTGGAGATGGAGGGGATGGATGAGCCGGGGTGACAGGAGCTTTGCTTGTTGTCCCAATCGGTTCCCCTGGTTGTGCTCTTGTGATGGTAACGGCCTTGTCGTTTGGTAAAAGAACTGCTTTTATACGATCGCCAAAGGTGAATGACTCCACCAGCTGAGTTTCCGGGGTGACTTCGATACGAATTTCTCCACGTTCTCCCCGCACCACATAAAAGGCCCCATCTATCATCAAGATGTCCGCAACAACAGTTCTGGTTTTTGGGGGTGGGGATGGTTGAGAAGAGGCTTGAGCTAAGTTTATACCATCACCTTCCGTGACAAAAAATGATTGAAATACGAGGAATCCAAGGAAGCCGACAAGAATCAAAAACGACCAAGAGACAGTGCGAAGGGTCCTTAATGTCGGAAGGCACAAGAGCTTCATTCGAGTAGGCTAGGGGGAGATGTGAAGTTTTTATTTTCGTGGTGCCGAGGCGCAGAATCGAACTGCGGACACCAGCCTTTTCAGGGCTGTGCTCTACCAACTGAGCTACCTCGGCACATTCATAGACCCAAGAACTTCGACCTGATTTTATACCATAAAGGCTTCTTCATTTTCCAATCAAATCCGCTCTTCTAACTTTTCCTGTTCTGACGGATTTTGGACTTTGAAAATTTTATGGGCATTTTGGCCTCGATCGCGGCTATTCAGAAATTTATGGTTGTGAAGAGTACAGCGACGTTGACTTACCAGGTGAACCGGAGAAATCCTCCATTGTAATCTGGGGTATTAATTGAAGGAGGGAGAAGAAGAGGCTGCTCCCTCTTGAGGTCCAGGCCTTTCGGTAAATTTTCTGAAGGGATAACCGATTGTAAAGCCTGAATGCTGTGCATTTCGAATCCGAATTCGATGTCTGGGAGTTTTCCGGGTGATTTCAGGTGAGACAGAGGGCTATTTTGCGATTGACTCTTTGGGAAATGGTATTGGAAAAATGTCTCTCCCTATACCTTCTCACCCAACCTTGTGACTTTTGCAAGTCAATAGACTTTTTTCTGGTAAAATCGTCCACTGGAACCTGGTCGTTAGCAGTCAATACTTTGTTGACATTCAGGGCTGCTTCAACTTTTAAATCTTCCAAGGTGAAAAGACCAAACCACCAACTAAAGGAAACAGATGTAAGTGCTAGGATTGAAAGATTGGGTATTTTTTCTTTCAATACGATGAACCTCCCACCTTCTTCGGTGTTCATACATCATTCTACCATAAAAACATGGACCATTCTGGATAAATCTGTCATCTGCTTGTTGTTTTTAGGAAAACACTCGTATCGTGATCAATTGTGCTTTCGTCGTAGATAGGCTTTTCAGGAAAAGCTTTTTAGCATGCTTATTACTCGCATTCAGAAAATTTCTGTTCTTAATTTGAATAGCTTAAGACCGATTGAAGAAAACGAGAGTTGTTCATTTTTACCACCTAAAAGAAAGTCAAATGTTGATGGCAGATTTTTCCGCAATTTTCGAAAGTGGCAAATACATTATTATTTGCACGTAGGAGTTACTTAAAAACAATCGTTATTTTGAAAATTCAAGGGACAATCTTATGTTCCATGATTTAATACATTGACGGTTTTTGTGAATGCCAGGTATTCTCCGCACTACTCCGCAACTAATATGGTTACCTCAATTCTTCGCCGCAGTCCTCTATGTCCACGGGAAAAAGACTATGCCAATAGATGAATCTCAAAATGATCTTGATGTTTCAGGGGTAGAGGAAAAACTCTCCCCCGAGGAATACCTGAACCCCTTACTTCAACGAGCCAAACAGGCTGCCCGCCCATTGAGTGGATTGATTGCTATGAAAAAGAATGCGGCCTTAATGGCCATGGCTGATGCGTTAGAGGCCAGGGAAGACACAATTCTTGAGGCCAACGAAGAAGATCTTTCAGCAATCGAAGAGAATCCCTCACACGCAGCTATGGCTGATCGACTTCGATTGACGCCATCCAGAATTGCCGATATGGCAACGCATATTCGCGAGATTGCGCAATTGCGGGATCCGGTTGGCGAATCGATGGGGCTCTGGCAACGACCCAATGGAATGAGAGTCGGTCGAGTGCGCGTACCGATTGGGGTGATCGGGATTATCTATGAATCTCGTCCCAATGTGACTGCAGATGCGGCGGCCCTCTGTCTCAAATCCGGTAATGTGTGCGTGTTGCGGGGGGGATCCGAGGCGCACCATTCCAATTTGGCGCTGGCGACGATTCTTGGGGAGGCGGCCCAAAAGGCTGGCATTCCGGAAGGAGCAATTACCTTCATTGACAAGACTGACCGCGACGTAGTTCTTGCTCTTCTAAAAAGTAACCGATTTATTGATCTCATTATTCCTCGTGGCGGGGATGCGCTGATGGACACGGTCACTCAGCATGCCACCATCCCGGTGATTAAGCATGACAAAGGGGTGTGCCATATTTATGTGGACTCGGATGTGGATCTGACCATGGCCCAACGAATCAGTTTCAACGCGAAAGCTCAACGTTGTTCGACCTGTAACAGCATGGAAACCCTTTTGGTGCATGAGAAAGTGGCTAAAAAACTCTTGCCACCATTGGCCGAGGAGTACGTTGAAGCCGGGGTCGAAATTCGGGGATGTCCCAAAACCTGCCAGATCCTTTCTCAAGCCAAGCCTGCCCAGGATGACGATTTCGGGAAAGAGTTTTTATCCTTAATTGTGGCGATCAAAGTGGTGAAGGATATGGAGAGCGCCATGGACCACATACACCAATACGGTTCCCGTCATACGGACTCTATTTTGACTAATGATTATGATCGGGCTCTACGATTTTTGCGAGAGGTGGATTCCAGTACAGTAATGGTCAATGCCTCGACGCGCCTGAACGATGGCTATGAGTTTGGGTTGGGGGCCGAAATAGGAATTAGCACGACTCGTATCCATGCTCGTGGTCCCATGGGGTTAGAAGATTTAACCTGTTCGAAATATGTTGTATACGGTTCTGGTCAAATCCGGGAGTAAGGACTCGATCGGTTCGATACCGTGTTCCCAACAATGTTACTTAAGAGCAATTCCGTCAGAGGGACTTGTTTTCAGACGCTTTCTGCCTTCTGACCTTTCCCATACCTTCTCATGAACCTACGGTGTGTGCTGGATCACCCCCAAGGCTTACGTTTTCCTGCCAATCAGATCTATAGACAAGAATGGGAGTCGGCGGGTGGACGAATCATTGAGCAGCCCACAGGTCATTGTGTGTTGTATGGGAAGCATGGGCAACGGATTCTTTTAACAGATCCAGAGGGCAATCCTCTCCATGAGTGTTTGTGGGAGCAAAAGCCAACGGGTGCGATTTCCCTTGTCTCTGCCCGTCTTCGATTGGATTGGGGCCAATGGGTAGGGATTAAACCGGAGGGGTTGATCAATACCATTTCCTTAGATTTATCTCGGCGGCCAGATTGGGAACAGATCACCCCAGATGATCTGCGTAAGATGGCAGCTCGGTCTTTACGTTCCGACCTGTCAATGGTCCGATTTTTTTATCGAGATGAAGATGTCGTCCTTCATGGTGACGGACAAGCCACGATTCACCAGGTTAAAGACGCCTTTTATGTGTTACCTAATGGATCGTTTGAAGAAGCCAGGTTCATGTCATGTATGAGTCGGATGGAGTGGAGTCGGATTGACTACTTGCCAGTGGTAGAATTGTTTTTATCCCTTTTGCCGGGAACCGGTAGCGCGACCTTTGAATTCATTCGAGGTCTCTACGACGATCAAAATATTAATGGCGCACTTCCTCTGCAATACAGGGGCATTCCCGCATATCCCTCCGAGGCCGCGTTCCGGCTCTTCAGCCTTTTTTTCACACCTTCCGTTTCTTCTAGCCAATCCCCTCTGGAAGTATTTCTAGATGTTGAACGATCACATGAAGTCCACTGGCTTCCCGCTACCGGTGTCCCAGTTCGTTATATGGATGAAGAACAGCATCTCTGCGTGACGGTCAGAAACAAGATGATTCAAAAAGTAACATGGTGGGATGATCCCTCTGGCCTATCGTTTCACCGAATACACGAGTCAGGCCTGCCGGTGTCGGACAATCGAGGAGCGGGAGTCAGGACGGACGGCCTGTGTTTATTTGATGGCCTTGAACGAAAGGAACTGACCATTCGACCATCCTGGCAGTTGTCCAAACACCGTCATTCTGTTTTCTGGAATCCGCTCAATAGCACCTGGCGGGACGCTTTCCCGGTGAGGCCACCGCTCCTGACTCCCGTGGAGGCCTTCTCTTCGGTTCTACTCTACCCGGAGAAGTCTGAGATGATTGGCGAAAAAGAAAGCCAACCTTTTGTCTTTGATTTTTTAGAGGATTTTTTTGAAGAACACCGAGACCTCTCCCTCGCGCGCGCTGTCGCCACGCATGTCTTGCTTTCGCATTGCGAAGCGGGATTGGGTTCGTGCCTTCAATACCAGGAATCTCAAACCCATACCATTTGGTACACTTGGTCGCATTTTGCCCAAAAACATGCCCAATCTATTTGGAATAGGCTTTCTAGGATGGACCGTTTGGCGTGGCTTACCAATTTTCAATTTATTCCTTTTGAGCGGTCCATGCTGAACATAGTGTCACATATCTATGATTTGATTTACCTCTGGATTCCCTTTTCGGATTATTCACATGCCACCATGATCAACTCTTGGGTTAAATTTTTAAAGACCCATCTTTCTGAGGGCAGTGTCGGCTGTGTGGCCGGTCCTCCTGTTCTTGGAGAGTACCTCAAGAAGCAGGGTTTTCAGATTCTCCATTCTGCCGCAGGAGATTCATTGCCTCCTTTCCGAATTCACCAAACGATTCTTCCCAATGGATGGCTGAATCCTGAATTGACGGTCTGGATTTTTCAAAATTCTGGTCGGTATTAGTGCCAAAGGACCCTACCGTTACATTTCAACTGTTGGTTACTCCCTGTGGATGAACAGGCCTCTTTCCGATCTTGACAGCGGCACATTGCGCGAATAGTATGGGGAAACCTTTAAAGCCCATCCGGCGAGGTGGGTAAGGAGAAAAATAAGATGTCGGCCACTCATTGGCCATTTCAGATGCCCCCTTCTCATGTCCTGTGTGAGAAGGGTTTTTTTTGTCTTCAGGGGGCATGATGGAGGTCCATTAACATGAATATGTCTTCACGGCCACACGAACGCCTCTTAATGGATGCTCAGGAAATGTCCAGAACTTTAACCCGGATCAGCCATGAGATTTTGGAGCGGAACAAAGGCATTGACGGCCTAGCTCTGGTGGGAATCCGCACGGGAGGGGTATTCCTCGCCCAGAGACTAGCCGCGCGGATTCAGCAGATCGAAAAACGTGACGTGCCTCTTGGGGAGTTGGATATCACACTGTACCGGGACGATCTCTCCATTCGAAAAGATCAGCCGGAAATACGAAAAACCACGATTCCGTTTAATATCTCTAATGTGAAAATTGTGCTGGTTGACGATGTGCTGTTTACCGGACGAACTATTCGAGCCGCGTTGGATGGATTGATGGACTTAGGGCGTCCTGCCGAAATTCAGCTAGCTGTTCTTGTTGATCGTGGGCATCGGCAGCTTCCCATTCGTGCCAATTATGTCGGGAAAAGCATTCCAACCGCGCAGGATGAAAACGTGCAGGTCTTTTTTGAAGAACTTGAGCAGGACGATCGGGTCTCGATTTTAACACCGTAAAGTCATTATGAGTCTCCAACGCAAAGATTTATTGACCATTGCGGCCTTAACAGCCCATGAAATTCAACTCATTCTGACGACGGCCGAATCCCTGAAAGAAGTTGGCGGGCGGGACATTAAAA
This sequence comes from Nitrospira sp., assembly GCA_020430245.1. Taxonomy (GTDB): domain Bacteria; phylum Nitrospirota; class Nitrospiria; order Nitrospirales; family UBA8639; genus Nitrospira_E. The sequence goes on along the minus strand of JAGQKG010000004.1, from coordinate 31,620 downwards.
AGGTTCCGGCTCTACGAGGAAAAACAGTGGTGAATTTATTTTTTGAGCCCAGTACCCGTACACGAACGTCTTTTGAATTGGCCGCTAAACGATTGAGTGCCGATGTCATTAATTTTTCTCCTTCTACGAGCAGTATGGTAAAAGGGGAAACTTTGGTTGATACCGCCAGAAATATTGAAGCCATGCAGGCGGATATTATTGTGCTGCGCCATTCCTCTCCGGGTGCCGCGGAAAACCTCGCGCGATCCGTGAAATCATCGGTCATTAATGCGGGGGATGGGTGGCATGAACATCCCACTCAGGCCCTTCTGGATGTATTTACTATTAAAGAGAAAAGAGGACGTATCGCAGGATTGCTGGTGGTAATTGTGGGGGATATTGCGCATAGCCGAGTGGCTCGTTCGAATATTCTTGCGCTTATCAAATTAGGGGCAGAGGTGAGAGTCGTGGCTCCCCCGACCATGATCCCACTCGCTCTCGATCATTTCGGCGTTGCCGTCTTCTACGACCTTGATGAAGCGTTAATCGGAGCAGATGTCATCATCATGCTGCGATTACAACGGGAGAGGTTGGGGCGCGCGTTACTTCCCAGCATTCGAGAATATGCCAAACTGTTTTGTTTAACTCCGGAAAGACTTAAGCTTGCCAAGCCGGATGCCATTGTGATGCATCCTGGTCCTCTGAATCGGGGAGTGGAAATTGCGCCATCCGTTGCTGATAGTGTGGCCGCAGTGATTCTGGATCAGGTAACCAATGGCGTCTCCGTGCGGATGGCCCTCATGTATTTATTGTCAGGATTCAGTGAACGTTCAACCCTTAACGAGTGATTGGACAAGATGATCAAAAAGACAGGACAGCATCCCACCTCTTCTTCCTTGCTCTGGATTCAAGGTGGAATCGTTATTGACCCTGGCCACATGAACGGGCGGGCCGATGTGCTTATTCAAGATGGAACCATCATAGAAGTCGGTATTCCATTGAAGACCCCCCTTTGTCAGGACCCCTCCATCACCATTATTGAGGCCAATGGATGGATTGTGGCGCCCGGCCTTGTCGATTTGCATTGCCATTTACGGGAACCCGGCTTTGAGTATAAAGAAACAATCGCGACCGGCGCGGCCTCAGCGGTGGCTGGTGGGTTTACAACCATTTGCTGCATGCCGAATACCCAGCCCGTAAATGATAACGCCGGCATCACGAAATTTATATTGGCCAAAGGACAAGAGGCCGGAAAAGCCCGGGTGCTTCCGATTGGTGCGATCACCAGAAAGTCCGAAGGGGAGGAACTTGCGGACATTGGTGAGTTGGTGGAAGCCGGATGTGTGGCGATTTCGGATGATGGACGGCCTGTGATGAATAGTTTGGTCATGCGTCGGGCGCTGGAGTATGCCAAAGCCTTTGGCATTCCTGTCGTAGATCATTGCGAAGACCTGCATTTAACTGATGGCGGATGTATGAATGAGGGAATGGTGTCGACCGAACTCGGGATGCCCGGAATCCCCGATGCCTCAGAGGAAGTGATGGTGGCTCGGAATCTGGCTCTGGCGGACCTGACCGGAGTTCATGTACATCTGGCCCATTTGAGCACTGCCCGTTCGGTAGAGCTGGTCCGTCATGCAAAAGGGCAGGGATTGCCCGTGAGCGCGGAAGTCTGTCCTCATCATTTTTCCATTACTGAAGAAGCCGTCCGCTGTTATAATTCGAATGCCAAAATGAATCCGCCATTGCGGACGGATGAAGACGTTCACGCGCTTAAGCAAGGGTTGGTTGACGGGACAATTGATGCCATTGCGACCGACCATGCCCCCCATGCTCTTCAAGAAAAACAATTGGAATTTGATACGGCTCCGTTTGGCATTGTAGGCTTTGAGACCGCTCTTCCATTGACCCTCCGCCTAGTGCAGGAGGGGGTTTTGTCCCTTGAACAAGCACTTGATAAGTTGACCAGATCTCCTGCACAGCTTTTTCATCTTCCTGTTGGAAGTCTGCAACCTGGCACCCATGCCGATATGGTGGTATTTGACCCTCATGAAGAATGGGCGGTCGATCCCACTCAATTTCTCTCAAAAAGTCAGAATACGCCATTTGGAGGTTGGACGGTAAAGGGGAAAGTGAAAATGACATTGGTTGAGGGCCGGATTGTCTATGATGCCCGTTAATTCATGATTATGAACCGGATAAATTGGGGGGTAGTGGGTTTTCTTTTTGAATTGTTTGTCTTAACCTTATGGGTTGGCGGTTTAGTCGTCATTATTGCGCTGGTGATCCCCGCAGTTTTTAATTCCTTCGGAATGGAACCAGCTGGGCGTTTTTTACGCAGGATCTTTGATGGATTTGGCTTAATGAACGTCTGTATTTTGGTAGTGTTAGGTGTCGTGGCCGGAATGCGGTTCCGAACTTTTGGCAGCAGTCCCTCCGAGATGTTTTCCGTTTCTTCTGTGGAATGGTGGCTTTTGGCTGGAATGACTCTAATAACGTTCAGCATTCTTGTGGTGCTAGGTCCTCAAGCGATTGACCTACAGGAACAGGCCTTTGAGGCAGTCTCCAAGGAAGACAAAGATATCGCGTATGCCCTATTTTTTCGGCTCCATATGATCGTGCGGGCTTGCCATTTGGTAAATTTTGGTCTCGCCGCTTCACTATTTATTATTAAGGTGCGGAAAATTCTCTTTTACCAGTCCATCCATGGCTACTCGGTAAGTGCTGATGATGATCGTACGACGGAAATGAGAACATGATAAAGGAGAAAAAATGAAGCCGGCAGTGTTGGCGTTAGCCGATGGAACGATGTTTCGAGGACGTGCACTCGGATTCGAAGGCGAAACCGTTGGGGAAGTGGTGTTTAACACCGCCATGACCGGGTATCAAGAAATTTTGACCGATCCTTCATATAAAGGGCAAATCGTGTTGATGACCTCCACCCAAATTGGAAATTATGGTGTGACTCCCGAAGACAATGAATCGCATCAAGTCTGGGCGGAAGGGTTTATTGTTCGTGAAGCCGCCAAGTTCCGAAGTAATTGGCGGAGTCGACAATCCTTCGAGGATTACTTAATTGAGCATCGTATTGTGGCGATTCAAGGGGTAGACACGCGAGCACTGACCTGTCATGTCCGTGATCACGGCGCACAAATGGGAGTTATTTCCCATGTGGATTTCGATGATAAGGCTCTGCGCGAAAAGGCGAAGGCCGTTCCCTCCCTGATTGGACGTGATTTAGTGAGGGAGGTTACCTGTCCAGGTGCCTATGAATGGACAGAGAGATCGATCGTTATGGACTCGACTAGCGGTGAATCATCACTTTTCACTCATGACACCGCTCAGCCTCCTGTGAAACTGGTGGTCATGGATTTTGGTGTGAAACAGAATATATTGCGAAGTCTCGTAGATCTAGGATGTCAGGTTCAAGTTGTGCCCGCCTCAACGACCGCGGAAGAAGTCCGTCAACTTAATCCAGATGGAATTGTGTTGTCCAATGGTCCAGGAGATCCGGAAGGGGTTCCCTACGCAGTGGAAACCGTCAAGCATCTGTTGGGCTGGAAACCGCTGCTGGGGATTTGTTTGGGGCACCAAGTGTTGGGATTATCCTTAGGATTGCACACTCATAAATTAACCTTCGGGCATCATGGAGCCAATCATCCAGTCATGGATCTTCGCACCGGGAAGATTGAAATTACCTCGCAAAACCATAATTTCGCTGTTGGTCTTCCTCACAAGGGAGATGCTTGTAGGACGTTGAAGCCTCAACCGTTTGACTCTTTCGTTGGACGGATGGAAATTACGCATCGAAGTGTGAATGATGGGTGCTGTGAAGGGATGGCAGGCTTAGAGAGTCCGATTCTTTCTATTCAGTATCACCCTGAAGCCTCCCCAGGCCCCCATGACTCTTCGTATGTGTTCCGACAATTTCTGGATCTGATGAAAGGCCATAAATAATGTGTGTGACTCGTTGTTTTCTGACTCTTTTTCTTTTTTTGGTCAGCGGGTGCATTCATATTGATTTGTTTCCCGGTGGAGGAAAACTCAAGGAAGCCATTATATCTGGTGAGGGAAAGGATAAGGTGTTGTTGATTGATATCTCTGGCATGCTGACGACGGGCAAATCATCAGGTATCTTAGAGGAGCCCAGTCTTCCCGCACGGATCAAAGAGGAATTGACCAAAGCCGAGGAGGATGAACATGTCAAAGCTATCGTCCTTCGAATCAATACTCCAGGAGGATCGGTCACAGCCTCAGATCTGGTATATCATGAGTTGACAGTCTTTAAGAAAAAGCGCCCTGTTCCCGTCATTGCCTCCATTATGGATTTGGGCACCTCCGGCGGGTATTACATTGCGATGGCCGCCGACCATATTTTTGCACATCCCTCGACCATTACCGGAAGTATCGGGGTCATTATGGTGACCATGAATGCAGAAGGATTATTGGAAAAAGTCGGAGTCCAACCGGCGGCGATTGTTTCGGGTCCTAAAAAATCTATGGGTTCTCCATTCCGACCGATGAATGATGAAGAGCGGGCTATTTTTCAAGGAACGATTGATCATTTATTTGAACAGTTCCTTTCGGTTGTGAAAGAGGGAAGACCGGGATTAAGCATGGAGCAGATTCGCACTGTAGCCGATGGACGGATTTTTACCGCCGATATTGCCAAAGCCAAGGGTCTTGTGGATAGCATCGGGTATTTAGATGAGGTGGTCGATCTGGCAAAAAAAGAAGCCAATTTGGAACAGGCCAAAGTCGTCACGTACACCCGGGGAGGGGGAAATCGTCAGAATATCTACTCACGGTTCGATCCTCCACAGATTGGGCCTATCGGGTTTCCCCAGGTCGATACGCATTCTCTCTTCAACATCTTGACTGGAGGGACACCACAAATGCTGTACATGTGGATGCCGTAAAGCCTGTGTTGTCCTAATGTGAGAAATGTTGTTCCCATGACCAACCATCCACCTGTTTCTGGAAAGGCATTTCAATGGTTGTTGGCGAGTGCGGTGTGTGCACTTTTGTTGCTAAGTTCAGCTTGTCAAAAGGCACCGGGGACGGCTAGGGATCAATTAATTTATATTTCGGAGGAAAAAGAAATTGCCTTGGGACTTTCGGCATTTCGTGAGGTGTTAAAGTCGGCACCATTAAGCAGAGATCCGGAAGTGACGTTAATGGTGAATCGTGTGGGACAACGTATAGCCAAGGCAGCCAATAAACCGGAATATGTCTGGGAGTTCGCGGTTATTCAGGAAGATGATCAAGTCAATGCCTTTGCATTGCCAGGTGGGAAGGTGGCGGTTTTTACTGGCATTTTGAAATACACAAAAACTGAAGCCGGACTGGCGACTGTCATGGCACATGAAGTTGCCCATGCGTTGCAACGGCATGGAGCCGAGCGATACAGTCGCGGGATTTTGGAGCAAATTGGTCAACTCGGAGCTTTGGCTGGAGCCGCCGCCGGTGGCGTCGACCCTGGCTTGGCTGTCGGAGCTATGAGCGCCTATGGGGTAGGCGTAGCCCTTCCCAATTCCCGCGCCCAGGAAACCGAAGCCGATTTTATCGGCCTGCAACTGATGGCCAAGGCTGGCTACGACCCGAGAGAAGCGGTACCGTTTTGGGAACGCATGAGTGGGTGTCCGAGAAAAATGATTGGAAAGTTTTGTTTTCGCAGTCAAAATGCAATTCCGGAATTTTTGTCCACTCATCCTTCGGATGTGACCCGTATAAATCAAATTGAAGCCTGGATTCCCCAAGCGATGAAGTTTTATCATCCTGAGACAGCCCCTCCCGTATCACCTGAATTTCCCTCAAAAAAGCCGATCGCTGGATCGGAATTAAAATCCTGAGAGCCCATCATGCCACGAAGAAACGACATCCATCGAATTTTATTAATCGGCTCCGGACCGATTGTTATTGGGCAAGGCTGTGAGTTTGACTATTCTGGAACGCAAGCGTGCAGGGCCCTGAAGGAGGAAGGCTTTGAAGTCATCCTCGTCAATAGTAATCCGGCTACTATTATGACCGATCCGGATCTTGCGGATCGGACCTATGTGGAGCCGATTACGATTGAAGTCGTGGAAGCAATTCTAGAGCGGGAACATCCCGATGCCCTGCTTCCCACCATGGGCGGACAGACTGCCCTGAATATCAGCGTGGAATTAGTGAAACGGGGTATTCTGGAAAAACATGGAGTGCAACTTATCGGAGCTTCCTATGAATCGATCCAAAAGGCGGAAGATCGGGACTTATTCAAACAGGCGATGAAACGTATTGGATTAACCGTGGCGGCAAGCGGATCATTTCGTTCAAGAGAAGAAGCCTTACAGCTCCTTGAAACAATTGGATTCCCCGCTATTGTCCGTCCATCATTCACTCTGGGAGGAGCAGGTGGCAATATCGCTTATAATCGTGAAGAGTTTGATAAGTATATTGATTGGGCTCTTGTGACCAGTCCTGTTGGGCAAGCCTTGCTCGAACAATCGCTTCTGGGATGGAAGGAATATGAATTAGAAGTGATGCGGGACTCCAATGACAATGTGGTCATTGTCTGCCCCATCGAGAATTTCGATCCGATGGGTGTGCATACCGGAGACAGTATCACCGTGGCCCCTGCCATGACCTTGTCTGATAAAGAGTATCAGCACATGCGAGACGCGGCCATCCGCATCATTCGAGAAATCGGCGTGGATACCGGCGGGTCCAATATTCAATTTTCGTTGAATCCGGACAATGGAGCATTGATGGTCATTGAGATGAATCCTCGCGTATCCAGGAGTTCGGCCTTGGCTTCAAAGGCAACCGGATTTCCGATAGCCAAAATTGCTGCGAAGTTGGCCGTCGGATATACCCTGGATGAGATACCCAACGATATTACGCAAGTGACGAAAGCCTGTTTTGAGCCGACCATTGACTATGTGGTCGTGAAAATTCCACGGTTTACATTTGAGAAATTTGATGGGATCGATCGAGTGCTAACAACCCACATGAAATCCGTGGGAGAAGCCATGGCACTTGGAGCGACCTTCAAAGAAGCCCTTCAGAAGGCTATTCGTTCCCTGGAAACAAACCGGTATGGGTTGATGTCGTTACATGGGCTCAATGGAAAGAAAGACTCCGCCGGATCGGCTCATCCGCTGTATGAGCGCCTTCAATCACATGTGCGAATCCCAACCGCTGATCGCCTTTGGTTCCTGGCTGATGCCTTCCGAATCGGGATGTCGGTGGAGGAACTGTATCATCTGTCGCGGGTTGATCCCTGGTTTTTACATGAAATTGAGGAACTCGTAGAATTTGAGGCGGAATGGGTTCGTCGAAGTAAGGAGGAAGTTGGGAACGATCGTCCACACGATTCCCGCAAAGGATGTCCTGATTCTCTGGTAGCTCTCCTTGAACAGGCGAAAGATTATGGATTTTCGGATCAGCGGCTCGGTCAACTCATCGGGAGAGAGGAAGATACGATTCGTCAATGGCGACAGGCCTGGAGATCTGGCTATGGTACGGTGTTTAAAAGAGTAGATACCTGTGGCGCAGAGTTTGAAGCGCATACCCCTTATCTCTATTCAACGTCGGGTTTCTCCTGTGAATCTCGCCCTACCCAAAAAAGAAAAATTATGATCTTAGGCGGCGGACCGAACCGGATTGGGCAAGGCATCGAATTTGACTATTGTTGTGTGCATGCCGCCATGGCTCTAAAAGAAGAAGGCATTGAAACCATTATGGTCAATTGCAATCCGGAAACCGTCAGTACGGATTATGATGTTTCCGATCGCCTGTATTTTGAACCGTTGACCAAAGAAGAGGTCTTGCGAATTATTCTGACTGAACGACCGGATGGAGTCGTCGTGCAATTCGGTGGACAAACTCCTCTCAAGCTTGCCGTCCCGTTGGAGCAAGAAGGCGTCAGAATTTTGGGGACACAGCCGGATGCCATTGACCGTGCGGAAGATCGAAAACGATTTAGTGATTTATTAATTGAATTGAACCTCCTGCAACCGCAAAACGGCACCGCACGGTCCTCACATGAAGCTCATATTATTGCCGTCAACATTGGTTATCCAGTGATGGTCCGCCCTTCGTATGTGTTGGGAGGGCGTGCCATGCAAATCGTGTATGATGCCGACGCATTGGATGAATACCTTCAGAGGCACGGGATGGATTTGGGAAGACATCCCTTGTTAATTGATGATTACCTTGAAGACGCCATAGAAGTTGATGTGGATGCCATTGCAGATGGGACAGACGTTGTGGTGGCTGCCATTATGGAACATGTCGAGATGGCAGGCATTCATTCAGGAGATTCGGCTTGTTCGTTACCTGCCCATTCCCTTAGTGCCGATATTCTGGAGGCGATCAATCACCAAACGATTCTTCTAGCCAAGGAATTACGCGTGGCGGGTCTGATGAATATTCAATATGCGGTCAAGGATGGGTCGGTGTACATTTTGGAGGTCAACCCTCGAGCTTCTCGTACGGTCCCTTTTGTCAGTAAGGCCATCGGTGTTCCTTTGGCTAAACATGCAATGAAAATTATGGCAGGGCGAACCTTAAAAGACTTAGGCTTTACGCAGTGTTCACCTTTTTCTCACATTGCTATTAAAGAGGCCGTCTTTCCTTTTACCAAACTTGGCGTCGCCGATGTATTGTTGGGGCCCGAAATGCGTTCGACGGGCGAAGTCATGGGGATTGATCGAAGCTTCGGTTGGGCATTTGCCAAATCACAGGCCGCTTCGGGAATGCCATTGCCTTTGACAGGGACTGCTCTTCTCAGTGTGAAAGATGGAGATAAACCCGCTACGCTTCCTATCGCACAGCGACTGTCGCAACTCGGCTTTTCACTTAATGCGACTAAAGGGACGGCCGCCTTTTTACGGACACATGGGATCACCGTGGTTACGGTGAACAAAATCAATGAGGCTCGGCCCCATATCGAAGATTTACTCAAGAATAAAGAGCTGTCCTTGGTCGTGAATACGGTGGGAGGCGCATCTTCCCAGGATGATTCTGCACCAATACGCAAGGCGTCCGTATTCGGTGGAATTCCCTATTTTACGACCATTCAGGCTGCGCAAGCAGCCATAGCAGGAATAGAAGCGATGAAGAAAACATCCATGGAAGTTCGCTGCTTACAGGAATATCATTCTGCCATGCCAGCCGGGTAAGCCTTAGAGGACGTGCCGCGATGATGGATTATTGATCATCCATTTCCAGGATCTAGAGAGGGGAGTGTGTTTTCATGAAAATTCCTATGACCAAAAAAGGGTATGAGGCCCTGCAAGCGGAACTGGCCAGACTGCGGCGTGAAGATCGCCCTAAAAACATTCAAGCCATTACCGAAGCTCGAGAACATGGTGATCTTAAGGAAAATGCCGAATATAAAGCCGCCAAGGAGCAGCAACAATTTATTGATACCCGGATGTCTGAGCTTGAGCATAAACTCAGTATTGCCCAAGTCGTGGAAATATCGAGTGGGCAGAGCGACACCGTCGTCTTTGGAGTCACCGTCTCCATTTTAAATTTAGAGTCACAAGAAGAAAAACGCTATACCTTGGTGGGACAAGAAGAAGCCGATATCAAAAATGGTTCGATTTCGGTTCAATCACCTCTTGGGCGTTCGCTGATTGGGCATCGGGTAGGAGATATTGTTGAAGTACATCGGCCCGCCGGAGTTATTGAATATCAAATCCAGTCCATTTGTTTTGAGGAGCTATAATCATGACTTCCGCCATTTCCTTGGTTACGTTGGTCACTGATTTTGGGGATATCGACTATTTCGTTCCAAGTATGAAGGGCGTAATGCTCGGAATTAATTCTCAAATACGCATTGTTGATCTGACGCATCGAATTCCGGCGCAGGGTGTTGAACAAGCCGCATTTTTTTTGAAATCATGCTATCAATATTTCCCAGATGGAACGGTGCATGTGGTAGTCGTAGACCCTGGCGTGGGAAGCTCTCGAAGAGCAATCTTGGCCTCAACGTCCAGACATTTTTTCCTGGCTCCCGACAATGGGGTCTTGAGCTACGTACTTCAGGAAGAATCCTCGGTTCAAGTTCGGGCGATTGAGAATAAACAATATCGATTGGATTCTGTGGGGACGACGTTTGATGGACGGGATTTATTTGCGCCTTCGGCAGCTTGGCTGACGAAGGGGCAGGTTCCTGGATCCTACGGGCGCCTCATTCATGATTACGTCAGACTTCCTCTTGATCTCCCTCGTATGGAAGGACATGCCCTACATGGGCGAATTGTCTATATCGACCATTTTGGCAACGCCATGACAAATATAACACTGGCCGACCTAGAGACATTTCGATCGGTAACCAAGAGAGAATACTCCGGGCTCAAGATCGGGGAGGTTGTCATCAAGGGAATCAAAACACATTACGAAGAAGGCGCCTTGGGATTCCCGGAAGGACTCATAAATAGTAATGGGCATATCGAGATTTTTGTGAAGCAAGGACGAGCCGTGGACCGATGTGAATTGCACATTGGGCAAACGGTTGAACTCATCTAGGTTGGATGCGCTACAGGACTTCCGGAGGTGATGGGATTGGGGAAGGTACGCTGGACGCACGGACTACTGAAATGGCCAGTTTTAAAATGGACACCATTTGATCGAGTTCCTTGACACTTGCCGAAAGAGGGGGCATAAGAATCAGAATAGTCCCGATGGGGCGGATCAACAGGCCTAATGCTCTCGCTGTGATGGCTATTTTCTGGCCAATACGTTCGGAGGCCGGGAACGGAGTTTTTTGGGATTTCTGTTGAACCAATTCAATCCCAACCATATATCCACATTGTCGGATATCCCCAACCCAAGGGTCCTCGATCAGCGAGTTAAGAGTTTTGCGAAACGGCAGGATCCGTCGTTGAAGCTTTGCGAGGGTTCGCTCACTCTTAAAGATGGAAAGGTTGGCTAGAGCTGCTGCGCATCCCAAGGGATTCCCCGCATAACTATGGCCATGAAAAAATGTTTTACTTTCGTGCCCTTCTCCCAAAAAGGCTTCATAAATGGCGTTTGTCGTCAATGTGGCAGCCAAGGGGAGATAACCTCCCGTTAGACCTTTGGCAATAGCCATGATATCCGGGGAAATTTTTTCATGTTCACAGGCAAACATTCGACCTGTTCGTCCAAACCCGGTAGCAACTTCATCGGCAATGAATAGGACTTTGTACCGCGTGCATAACTCCCTGACGCGTTTCAGGTATCCTGGAGGAGAAGGAATGATCCCGGCAACCGCTTGCACCATAGGCTCAAGAATGAGGCCGGCAATTTCTTGATGTTGTGTATGAAGAATTTTTTCAAGGGGCTCAAGGCAGGCAAGACGGCATTGAGGGAATTGCAAGTGAAGGGAACATCGATAGCAATAAGGAGGCTCAATGTCATGGCTCGCAAAGAGGAGTGGTGAAAAAGACCTGCGGAAGAGTTCGACTCCGCTGAGGCTCATTCCTCCCACCGTGTCCCCATGATAGGACATGCCAAGATGGATAAACCGAGTTTTTCGTGGTTGAGGATCTGGACATTGTTGCCAATACTGAATGGCCATTTTTGCCGCAACTTCAACAGCAGTGGAGCCGTTGTCGGAATAAAAGACTTTTTGTAACCCTTTGGGAGCCAGGCGAATAAGCGCCTTTGCCAATTGAATGGCTGGTGGGTTGGAAAGTCCCAATAGCGTAGTATGAGCCACCTGGGTGAGTTGATGGCGAATGGCCTGATCAATCCGAGGATGTCGATGTCCATGAATATTGACCCAGATGGATGCCGTTGCATCGAGATAGGCGTTGCCGTCCATATCATAAACATAAGAACCTTTTCCGCGTTTGATGATGAGAGGAGGCTGTCGTTCCCATTCCTGCATTTGGGTAAAGGGATGCCACACGTACACGCAATCGTCTTTTTCTAATGCTGTGCGAGTTGTTTTTAGAATCATGGTCGTTTTTGAAGAAATAACCTAGCGGAATTCATCGATTTTTGACAACCTTTTAGGGTCTCATTACAATCAGGGTCACTTCGAATGAGTAAAGCCTTTCCACAAACCCACATCCGCAATTTTTCAATTATTGCTCATATCGACCACGGCAAATCCACTCTTGCCGACCGGTTTTTGGAAATCACCGGTGCCGTTTCTCCACGTGAAGCTCGTGCGCAATATCTGGATGCCATGGATCTGGAACGTGAGCGCGGCATCACGATCAAAGCGCATGCGGTCACAACCCGTTTTCGGAGTTTGGATGAACAGGAATATCAGTTCAATCTTATTGACACTCCTGGACATGTTGACTTTGCCTACGAAGTATCACGTAGCCTCGCTGCCTGTGAAGGTGCCCTTCTGTTAATCGATGCCACTCAAGGCGTGGAGGCTCAGACCATCGCCAATGCCTATTTGGCGATTGCGAATGATTTAGTGATAATTCCTGTCATTAATAAAATTGATTTGCCGAGCGCCGATGTGGAAGGCGTCAAAGTTCAAATCCGAGATGTGTTGGGATTGTCGAGTGAAGAGGCCTTTTTAGTCAGTGCCAAAGACGGACGAGGGGTAAGGGAAGTGCTTGAAGGGGTGGTCAAGATCATTCCGGCTCCTGTCGGTTCTATTGATCAACCGTTAAAGGCCCTAATTTTTGATTCTTGGTTCGACAATTATCAAGGAGCCGTGGTGCTTCTTCGGGTCATGGATGGAGAAATCACTCCCAATATGATGATTAAGCTCATGTTTTCAGGACGGGAATTTGAAGTCCTGGAGGTGGGCGTTTTTTCACCGAAACGAACCAAGGTGAATCGGCTGGGGCCTGGGGAAGTCGGGTATATTTGTGCGGGGATGAAAGAGCTATCCGACACCAAAATTGGGGATACAATTACCGAATCTAAGCGTCCCACGAGCGTAGCCTTACCTGGGTACCGGGATGTCAAACCGGTAGTTTTTTGCGGGTTATACACGACCGACAATGCCAAGTTTGAGGATCTGCGGGATTCTCTGGAAAAATTGCAACTGAATGATTCCTCATTTGTCTATGAACCTGAAACGTCCCTGGCTTTGGGATTTGGATTCCGCTGTGGGTTTTTAGGTCTACTCCACATGGAAATTATTCGAGAGCGCCTGGAGCGGGAATATGGACTAGATCTGATCAGTACAGCACCAACCGTTGTCTATCGTGTGTTTACCCCCAAAGGCGAAACACTGGTGATCGATAACCCCTCCAAGCTTCCGGACCCTTCCCAGATCGAACGAATTGAGGAGCCCTATATCAAAGCCACGATGATTACGCCGGAGCGGTATATCGGAAATGTTCTCCAGTTGTGCCAGGAACGTCGGGGCATTCAAGTCGGACTGCAATACCTGGATCCAACCCGTTCCATGTTAATTTATGAAATTCCCCTAAATGAAATTGTGTTAGACTTTTATGATCGACTGAAATCTCGGACCCAAGGGTATGCATCGTTAGATTATGAATTGCTGGGCTATCGCGAGTCTGACTTGGTGAAACTGGATTTATTGCTGAATGGTGAGACCGTGGATGCGCTTTCCATTATCGCGCATAAGGATAAAGTCCAAAGCCGCGGGCGACAATTAGCCGAAAAAATGAAAGAACTTATTCCCAAGCAAATGTTTGAAATTGTCATTCAGGCGACCATTGGCAAACGCATCATCGCCAGGGAAACCATTGGGGCACTCAAGAAAAATGTGACGGCCAAGTGTTATGGTGGGGATATTTCCCGAAAACGCAAATTGTGGGAGAAGCAAAAAGAAGGGAAAAAACGGATGAAACAATTAGGGCGAGTCGAAGTCCCGCAAGCAGCCTTTCTGGCTATTTTAAAGACCGATCCGAACTGAACCGCTGATGACCACACAAGATCCACAACAATCGAAAATGACCGAATCTTCCGAAAAAAACATTCAAGAGGACTCATCAGTTGCCTCAGGTTCCCAGGAAATCGAGGTATCCAAAAAGTCCATTTTTCGAGAATATGCCGAGGCCTTGATCATTGCCATTATTCTGGCTCTCACCATTCGAGTCTTTGTGGTCCAGGCCTTTAAAATTCCATCAGGGTCGATGATTCCGACCTTGATGATTGGCGATCACATCCTCGTTTCCAAACTGGCCTATGGGTTTCAGTTGCCGAAAGACTGTGAGTTTCAAATCTCATTCCCACCGGTGACCTGTTTTTCCTCGACAATCGTCATGAACTTTGATCCTCCATCGCGTGGAGATATCATTGTGTTTCGCTACCCTGAGGATGAAAACAAGGATTTCATTAAGCGCGTGATCGGACTTCCTGGTGATACCATTCATATTCAAAATAAACACGTGATTGTGAATGGACAGCCATTGTTGGATGATGGTTTTACCCAGAGGGTCGACCCTGGGATCATCGATGGTCGCATTAATCCTCGCGATAATCTTGGTCCATTAACTGTTCCTCCCGAATCATACTTTGTGATGGGTGATAACCGTGACCAAAGTTTGGACAGTCGGTTTTGGGGATTTGTGCGAATGGATAAAATAAAGGGCAGAGCATTTCTCGTGTATTGGTCATGGAATGGGCAGGGAGCGTGGACCGATTGGATCCGATGGGAACGAATCGGAAAACTCATTGAATAGTGCACACCACCTCACTTGACTCAACCGAAATTCAGCCTTGAGGTAATCCAAGGATGAAACCACTCTCCGTTGTTCCATCGATTTCCGTTCGGAAATTCAAGGAGTATATTCAACGGTTCTCTCGTGCTCGGATTCTAGTGCTCGGAGATCTCATTCTCGATCATTATGTCTGGGGCAAGGTGCATCGTGTCTCCCCGGAAGCGCCCGTCCCGGTTGTTCATGTGGATTCTGAATCGTACCGAATGGGTGGGGCAGCAAATGTGTATCATAATATTCTGACATTAGGAGGGCAGGCTGAATTGTGTGGCGTGGTCGGGGCGGATCCTGTTGGGAAACAGTTTCTTGCTGACATTCGACGGTCGTCTCCATTTACCTCTGGTGTGATTGTTGATTCTAGTCGTCCTACAATTAAAAAAACGAGAGTGGTAGCCCACAATCAACAAATTGTTCGGTTTGACGTGGAGCAACGCCATGACATTTCGTCACAACAGACCAAAAAAATTATTCGACATGTGGCTTCCCGTCTTCCTGGAGTCTCGTGTCTGGTGATTTCTGATTATGCGAAGGGTATGATTACAGCGGACCTGATGAAGACCATTCATACCCTGGCCGGTCAGTTTGGCGTACCAATCGTGGTGGATCCGAAGGTAGAGCATATGGCGTATTATCAGGGAGTGACGGTTATCACACCCAATCATCTCGAAGCCAAACAGGCAGCAGGATTTCTCCCAAGCCAGGATGTTCCGGTTGAACAAATCGGTCTTGCCCTCCAACAACGATTGCAGTGCCAGGCAATTGTTATTACGAGGGGAGAAGAGGGAATGAGTATTTTTAACCAGCGGGGTCAATCCTGGAGCATCCCGGCGGTGGCTCGACAAGTCTATGATGTCACCGGAGCAGGGGATACCGTCATCAGTACTCTTGCATTAGCGCTGAGTGCAAAAGCCTCACTTCCTGAGGCTGCGGTGTTAGCGAATCAAGCGGCAGGTATTGTCGTAGGCATGGTGGGGACTGCCACGGTGACGCGGACTCAACTTCAAAAGGCAGTACTCCATGGGCCCAACTGATTCCCTCGTCAGTCTGTGTATTCCTGCTCGTCACGGATCATCTCGATTTCCGGGAAAACCCCTCGCTCTTTTAGCGGGAAAACCCCTAATTCAACATGTTTATGAAGCGGTTCAACAGGTTTCACGGGTAGGGCAAATCCTGGTGATTACCGACCATGAGGCCATTGAGCAGGGGGTCAAGAATTTTGGTGGGGAAGTTTGTCTCGTCAAGGAATTCTGTCGAACAGGAACGGATCGGGTAGCAAAAGTGGTTTCACAATTGAAGTATGACGTGATTGTCAATTTACAAGCTGATGAAATTCCTCAACACCCGGGTTTGCTGGATGACCTCATTCGTCCTTTTTGGACTTCTCCGGCAAGAGTGGGGACGTTGAAAAGGCAACTACGGCATACGCAGGATCTAACTAATCCGTCAATCGTAAAAGTGGTGACCGATATCCACGGGCAAGCCCTGTATTTCTCACGGAGTCCGATCCCCTACTGGCGGGATGGAGTACCTTCGGGAAATCATCATATCGCCTATATGCATTTAGGAATATATGTTTTTAGGAAATCAGATTTATTGCGATTTGCCGGCTTGCCATCAGGATACCTTGAAGAGGCAGAAAAACTAGAACAACTGCGAGCATTAGAACATGGCCTTCCAATAAGGGTTTGGGAAACGGAACACGAATCAATTCGTATAGATACTCCTGAAGATATCATTGCTGCGGAGGGTCTTATATCGAAGAATTCCTGTGAGCCGGGAGAGAGACTGTTAGTGGCCAGACAGAGGGTTGAAAAGAAGTAGAGCAATATGGTGGAGTCGACAGATCAGAGGAAAGCCATGTGGGTACATCATCCAACTAACCAGAAAATATCATGAGTAAATTTCTTTTTGTGACAGGTGGAGTGGTCTCGTCATTGGGGAAAGGCTTGTCTTCTGCGGCTATCGGGCATTTATTGGAAAGTCGTGGCATGACTATCACCTTTCTAAAGCTGGACCCTTATATTAATGTCGACCCAGGTACGATGAATCCCTATCAGCACGGGGAAGTTTTTGTCACTGATGATGGAGCGGAAACCGACTTGGACCTGGGTCATTATGAGCGATTTACCACGGTCCAGTTGCATCGTGAAAATAATTGTACGACAGGACGGATTTATGAGTCGGTGATTCAAAGAGAGCGAAGAGGAGAATATCTTGGAGCGACGGTTCAGGTCGTCCCCCATATTACAGACGCCATTAAGCAGACGGTTCTTAATGTGGCACATGAGGTAGACGTGGTGATTGTGGAAATTGGCGGGACTGTCGGTGATATTGAAAGTTTGCCGTTCTTAGAGGCAATCCGGCAAATGCCTTATGAGGTTGGTCGAGAAAACGTCCTGTATATTCATCTCACCTTGGTGCCCTATATCGGAACGGCCGGGGAACTTAAAACCAAACCCACCCAACATTCCGTCAATAAACTCCGCGAAATCGGCATTCAACCCAATATCCTGTTGTGTCGGACTGACCGATTTCTCCCTCCTGGTGTGAAAGATAAAATTGCCATGTTCTGTAACGTGGATAAAGGTTCCGTCATCACAGCTAAGGATGTAGATTCTATCTATGAGGTGCCGATTATCCTGAGAAAAGAAGGACTGGATGAACTGATTGTCCGTTTACTCCATCTTGAAACGCGTCCACCTAACCTTCGAAATTGGGACATTTTGGTCCAGAAGATTAAGCGGCCACGACATGAAGTCACGATAGCACTGGTTGGTAAATATGTAGAATCTCGAGAATCCTATAAAAGTGTGTCGGAAGCCTTGACCCATGGTGGATTACACGATGAAACAGGTGTTCATATTCAATGGGTGGAATCGGGTGACATTGAAAAGGACGGGCCCGAACGTTTGTTAGCTGATGTGGACGGAATCTTAATTCCGGGAGGGTTTGGTCTTCGAGGGATCGAAGGAAAAATTGATACGATCCGGTATGCCAGGGAGAGGCATCTTCCCTTCTTTGGCATTTGCTTAGGTATGCAATGTGCGGTAATTGAAATTGCCAGAAGCCTAGGAGGACTTCAACATGCCAATAGTTCGGAATTCAATCCGGAGACGCCGTATCCCGTAATCGACCTCCTTCCCGAACAACGATCCATCCAAGAAAAAGGCGGGACAATGAGATTGGGAGGCTTTCCCTGTCGATTGATTCCCAATACGCTTAGCTTTGCGGCCTATGGGCAATCGGATATTCGTGAACGACACCGCCATCGCTATGAATTTAACAATGAATATCTAGAAGCTTTGACCTCAAAGGGTCTGACGGTTAGCGGGACATCCCCTGACGGAAGGCTGGTAGAAATCATCGAATTGCAAGGCCACCCCTGGTTTGTGGGTACACAATTCCATCCAGAGTTTCAGTCTCGACTGTGTTCTCCTCATCCTCTTTTTTCTGCATTCATTGGCGCAGCACTTCAAAGAAAATTCGGCACCTAACGAACTGGATTTATTATGGCTCAGCCAACTCAAGTCGATATTGGCCCGTTCTCTGTTGGCGGGAGTTGCCCACATTTTTTAATTGCTGGGCCTTGCGTAATCGAAAGCGAGAAGTTGGTTATTGAGACCGCTGGTGCAATTGCGGAAATTGCCAAAGATCTTCGCATTCCATACATCTTTAAGGCGTCCTATGATAAGGCCAATCGCACTTCGATTACTTCATTCCGAGGGTTGGGCATAAAGGAAGGATTGAAAATCCTCAAGAAAATTAGCCGTGAGTTAGGCATCCCCATTCTAACGGATATTCACGAAGTCCACGACGTTTCTCAGGTTGCTGAGATTGTAGATGTATTACAAATTCCGGCTTTTTTATGTCGACAGACCGATTTACTCATTGCGGCCGCAAAATCCGGTCGAGTGGTCAACGTGAAAAAAGGACAATTTCTATCCCCTTGGGATATGGCGAATGTTGTCCATAAACTTCAAGAGGCCGGGAGTAGCAAAATTTTCTTAACTGAGCGGGGGGCTAGCTTCGGCTATCAAAATCTTGTCGTCGATATGCGCTCATTACCGGTTATGAGAAATTTGGGATACCCGGTGGTATTTGATGCCACCCATAGCGTGCAATTGCCTGGCGGTGGAGGGGCGGTCTCTTCAGGACAACGGGAATTTGTGGCGCCATTAGCCCGTGCAGCGGCCGCGGCTGGTTGTGACGGATTCTTTATGGAAGTCCATCCTCGTCCGGAAGAGGCACTATCCGATGGGCCAAACATGATACGATTGAGTGAGTTACGAGGTTTATTAGCACAACTTCAAGCGATTTGGCAGGTAACTGGGAAGGGAGAAATCTCTCCTCTTACTTGAGATTTTAAAGTTTATTTGAATCCTCATGAATCAATCTGAAGTAGTAAAAGAAAAGTCTGAACAAGATAATGTAATTATAGGAGAGGTCTATCTCAATCTTCCAAATTCTCTTACTCTCTTGCGGATCTTGTTAATTCCTGTTTTTGTCTGGTTTTTCTCGGAATCCAGTCCTGACCGGGCTCTGGCAGCCGGTCTCGTGTTTGCTTGTGCAGCTTTCACGGATTTTCTTGACGGATATTTGGCCAGAAAAAGTGGCCAGATAACCAATTTAGGAAAATTACTGGATCCGGTTGCCGATAAACTCCTGGTGGCCTCTGGACTTATTCTTCTTGTGCAATTTCAACGTGTTGCGGTGTGGTTGGCGATTGTGATGATTGCACGCGAAATGATTGTGACCGGCGCCAGGGTGGTCGCAGCGAAAGAGGGATTTGTGGTTCCAGCGGACTCTCTTGGGAAATTCAAAGTTATCGGACAAATCGGAGGGATTCTCTGCCTTATTCTCCAGGGCGTTTGGGTTCACAGTGAAGGTCCACTGGCTACTATTGGAACCGGACTATTGTATATTGCTTTGTTTTTCTCCTTATTTTCCGGCTGGCGATATCTTATGCAAATCTTTAAGAAAATCAGTCCGCAATATTGGTAGGAGTGCTCACAAGTCGTTTGGAATGGAACTGTATTTATTAGGAGTGGTCGGCGCCTATCTCTTAGGATCTATCCCTTTTGGCCTGGTCATTTCTCGTATTTTCGGAACGAATGACCCTCGCACACATGGGAGCCATAATATCGGTTTTACCAATGTTCTGAGAGTGTCAGGTAAAAAAATAGGAATATTTACTTTAATTGGGGATTTAGGGAAAGGAACGGTTGCGACCAGTATTGCAGGCTTCATCGGGTTTCCCTGGCTCTGGATCCTTGTCATAGGCTTTACAGTCATTCTTGGTCATGTTTTTTCTATTTTTTTAGGATTTAAAGGGGGAAAAGGAGTCGCCACAGCCTTAGGAGCCATTATTGGCATTCATCCATTGATTGGGTGGCTTCTTGTTGCTGTGTGGATAGGTGCGGTATTGGTTTTTGGATATTCCTCAGGTGGCGCTCTTCTAGCTTTTAGTGTGTTTCCATTCTTGGCTTATTTTCTGACTTACGACTTCTATTTTTGCCTTTTTGCCATTGGAGTTACGGTCGTCATTTTTTTCTGCCATAAAGAAAACATTCTTCGTCTTAGCCAGGGGACCGAAAGCAAAATGAGACTATTTTCTATTTAACATAATATTTATTATGCGACTAAAATGAATATAAAGTTTTTGATGAATTCAGTACGTTTTTCAATAGTAACTTCAATATGTTGCTTCATTTTACTTTTTTCTCCGTCACCCGCAATTAGCCAGTCAGCTAAAGAAATTAGAGGACTACAACTTCTTGAAGATATTGAGCAGGCCATTACCAGCCTGGCTGAACGAGTGACGCCTACGGTGGTCAATATTACACCAATTCGTGAAATAGCTCAGGGTCAGGGATTTCAGCGACGAGCGCCCTTTTCTAAGGGGAGCGGATCAGGTGTCATCGTGCGAGAGGATGGAATTATCGTGACCAATAATCATGTAGTTGGGGAAGATGCCACAGAGGCAGATGTCCGGCTATCCGATAAATCCAACATGATTGCTCAGGTCATTGGACGTGATAAAGAAACCGATATAGCGGTCCTCAAACTTCAATCTGACCGGAAATTTCCCGTTGCTCATTTTGGGGATTCCAATGCCTTAAAGGTTGGGCAATGGGTATTGGCTGTGGGAAATCCGATGGGGTTAGACCGCACAGTGACCTTGGGGGTCGTGAGCGGGATTGGAAGGGAACGCCTTAATTTATCTCGATATGAAAATTTCATTCAAACGGATGCAGCCATCAATCCAGGCAATTCAGGAGGACCGCTCTTTAACCTTCGAGGCGAGGTCATCGGGATCAATACAGCCATTATTCATATGGCACAAGGCATCGGATTTTCCATTCCCGCCGACATGGTTTCGCGTGTGGTTGATCAATTAGTTTCACAGGGGCGAGTGGTCCGTGGATGGCTTGGTGTGGGGATTCAATCTCTCACCAAAGAACTTGCAGAACAATTTGGAATTAACGAAGGGCATGGCGTTCTTGTCAACGAGGTCTATGAGCACGATCCCGCCCATGTGGCCGGAATTAAACCCGGGGATATCATTGTGTCGGTAGACGACAGCTTGGTTGATTCGCCCAACCAACTGTCTAGACTAATTGCGCGTGTCGGACCTGGTGAGAATGCCAAAATTCTTGTATTACGGGACGGCAAAGAATTGACCTATCTGGTTCCGATGGCGGAAAGGCAGGAAAAATCCATGTTAGCGTCACTCCCGATTCAAAAATCAGAAGTCACCTTAGGGCTCGATGTGCAAGGGCTTACAGCTGCACTCGCCGAGCAATTTGAATTACAGGAAACCGTGGGCGTGCTCGTGACAAAAGTTGAAGCAGGTAGTCTCGCGAACTCTGAGGGGATTCAAGAAGGAGATTTAATCAATGAAGTCAATCGACAAACTGTTCGGACCGTCACGCAATTTTCTGAGGAAGTCGCCAAAGTAAAACCGGGACAAACAATTTTACTTCGAATTATTCGAAAGACAAGGGCATTTTTCATTGTCGTCAAAACACTGCCTTAGCGCTTTTCTCAATAACCAAGGGATTAGTGAGGCGAAACGGCTTCCTTTTCTTTTTTATGTTCTTCCACTATTCGATTAAGGCAATCCCTCGGCACCTCCTCATAACCTGAAAATTCCATTATATAGCTACCCTTCCCAGCCGTCATGGACGTCAAGGATGGGGCATACTTCAGCATTTCCGCCAACGGCACAAACGCCTTCACAATCTGATTGTGTCCCTTGGTCGCCATTCCCTGTATGCGTCCACGCCGAGAGTTAAGATCTCCAATCACGGGTCCCACCAGATCATCCGGAACGAGGACATCTACTGACATGATAGGTTCAAGAATGGTGCTTTGAGCCGCTTCCAGGGCATGCTTGAGGGCCATTGATCCTGCCACTTTAAAGGCTAACTCGGAAGAATCGACGGGATGATGAGATCCATCATAGACCGCCACCCGTATATCAACGATGGGAAACCCCGCAACAATCCCATGCTGCAGAGCTTCGATCACGCCCTTTTCCACTGCGGGGATGAAATTTCGTGGGATGACGCCACCAACAATTTTGTTGTGAAATTCAAATCCGGCGCCACGCGGAAGGGGCTCAATTTGTAGCCAACAATCTCCATATTGTCCATGCCCACCGGTTTGTTTTTTATATTTTCCCTGCGCCTGAGCCATGCGATGGATCGTCTCCTTATAGGGGACCTTGGGCATGTGTAAATCCACTTCAACCCCATACTTGCGCCTCAGCTTGTCTAAGGTGGCATCGATGTGACTCTGCCCTACCCCACTTAACAACATTTCCTTTGTCTCTTCATTTCTGAGAAACTCCAGAGAGGGATCTTCTTCAACTAACTTATGAAGACCCAAACTGACCTTGTCAATTTCATTTTTGCTTTTCACCTCTAAGGCGTACGACATGACCGGGCGCGATATTTTCAGGCCTGGGAATATGATGGAATGGCGTTCATCGCAAATTGTGTCACCAGTTTGAGTATCTTTTAATTTCCCGATTGCTACAATATCTCCCGCCGCAGCTTGATTAACCTGATGATGCTTCTTGCCGATGGAGAAAAAGAGATGTCCCCCCTTCTCCTTGGTCTGGCGTGAGGCATTATAAAATCCTGAATCCGCATGTAGGGTCCCGGACAGCACTCGCACAAATGATAACCGCCCCATAAAGGGATCAATGGTGGTTTTGAAGACAAAAGCTGAAAAGGGGTCTTGTGGATCAGATTTTCGTTGACCTTCGTCATGTGTCTGAGGTTGCTGCCCAACGTATGGATGTAGACTCGAACGATCAACAGGAGACGGAAGAAATCGTTGTATTGCATCGAACAAAGTTGTTATCCCAATATTGCGAATAGCAGATCCGCACAATACCGGAACAAGTTTTCGCTCTAATGTGCCGATTGTCAATCCATCTCGCAAATCTTCATCTGAGATCTCACCCTGGGAGAGATATTTTTCCACCAATTGATCATTGGTTTCTGCAACCTGTTCCACAGCTCGGCGCCGGGATTCATTCGCACCGGGTTGTTGTTCGGCAGAAATCTCAGTTTGCTGAATTTTGGACGTCCCGGAAATCGGAGATATGACATTCCTCCCAATAAGATCTATCACCCCAGTCAGCATGGCCTCCTCTCCAACTGGAATCGTGATTGGGACTCCCGAGAATCCCAATGTTTTTTCACACTCTGCCAGAATTGAGCGATAGTCCGCTCGCTCCTTATCCAGTTCATTAATAAACAAGAGACAGGGAAGCTCCTGTTCCTGAATGAGATCCCAGACTCGTTCGATTTCTGACCGAAGCCCTGTACTGGCTCCAACAACAAGCACCACGCCATCCACCGCCCTGAGAGCAGTTTGGACCTCAAAGGCATAATCGCTCATTCCCGGTGTATCAATAATATTGATCTTTGTCCCCTGCCATTCGAATTGGCAGATAGTCGAACTGATGGAATGGTGTCTGTGGATCTCTTCCGGTTCAAAATCACCAATGGTATTTCCCTGGGCAATGGTCCCCATGGTCGGGACGGCTCCAGCGGAAAAGGCCAGTGCTTCACAAAGAGTGGTTTTTCCTGCCCCAGGGTAGGAAGAAATGACCACGTTACGGATGGATGGAGCGGATTCGTGTGGCATGCGAACCTCCTCTCAATTTTCTTGAATTTTAGGTAGGAGAGGAAAGAGTGTCAATGAAAAAGAAAAAATGAGCTGTCAGGAGATCAACGCTCTTTTTAATTTATCGTCAGGAGATCGACAGATAAGACTTAGAAAAATATGCACTGTGTAGAGTTCAGAAAAAATATTGGGGCAAATTTTTCCTAGTAAACTCTGAGGTTTTCTCTTAAAAATGGTTTGTAGTCTTTTGTTCGGAAATTCTGGCACTCAGGTTGCTCTAGTGTCCAATGTAAGAGAGTAGAATTGATACCAAACTCCATGGCGGACCATACTCCTGTATCAATGACCGAAACGATGTAAGTCGTTTCATCTCTCGCCCCTCTTCTATCACAGGCTGATGCGGACATGAGGATCTTTTGAGATCCAGGGAAAGTCTTGCGTCAAATACTAGGTATTAACACTTATCTGAAGTGAGGGATCGCATGAGCACATTGACATCAGAGTTGGCAGGTATGACTTCAATGAATCAATTTGTCGGGTGGAAGCAGTTAACTCAGGAGATAGTTCCCAGTGAACTTTTTGAAGTACGTGACCTCTTCCCACTTCCCTTTTGTTTGCATTGTCTCGGAGGGACTTGGAAGGGGTACCTTATTGGATGGCACGAGAACAATGTGCAATTGCGTCTGACCGGATTTCCTCCGATAGAACTCTCGCAGATCATTGAGTTGAAATATTGCGTTTCAGATCAAGAGTATTCCCTGAAAACATTCCAGGGAATGATAAAAGATCTACATGTGGAATCAGGTCAGACCGCTTGGGAAGGGACAACAGACATTCTTCTACACTGTTCAGCAGAGAATGATCCCACTGGTCCTTTGTTGTCAGGTAGGAGAGGTCTGCTGCCTCAAGGAGAGGGCCTCATGGTGTATGGACAGGTTTTAGAAGGTTCGTTCAAATCTTCCTGGAAAATTCAAAACTACAAACGCTCCGGCCCAATATCAAGTATTCCTCTTCGTGAGAAGAAAGAAGAGATGAAAGACAGGTCCCTTATTCCTCAAAAAACGGGCGTGTCCAGCAGTCGTCTTACCATAGAAAAAGACAATGGACAGCGGATTAGCGCCTACCATGACCGACCTTTTCAAAGAAGCTCAACAGAACAACCTGTCGTCGTTATTGCCCCGGGGTATGGAGAAACCAAGCGGGACTATTTAACCTTGGCGTATTACTTTGCCAGCAATGGATTTCGTGTCGTGCGCTATGACCATACCAATCATGTGGGCGAAAGTGATGGACTGCACTATCAGGTAGCCCTTTCATCAATGAAGAATGATTTCCAAACCGTGACGCGTTATGTCAGGGCCACTTGGCCGCACGCAGCAATTATCGGTGTGGCCGCAAGTTTAGCTTCGCGAGTCGCCCTCAAAGCCGAGGCTGAATGTCCATCATTATCCCTTTTGATCATGCTCATGAGCATTGTCAATGTTCAACGGTCTGCAGCCACGGTTCACCAGGAAGATCTCTTCGCAGCCTATGGGAATGGCCAGTGCCCTGACTCGGCGAATTTTTTGGGCTTTAATGTGCGGAATCAATTTTTGGGTGATGCCATTGCCAACAAATTTGTCACACTTGAACACACACTGATTGACGCGGAATCCTTAACCTCCCCCGTCATACTGGTTTCCGCCGAAAACGATGCCTGGGTCGCTCCCGATGATCTTCAGGCGTTTCGAAACGCATTAGGTCGACGGCTTGAGCATGGGATGGTGGTGCCTGATGCATTGCATCGTCTACAAGAAAACCCCAAAAGAGCCCGTGAAACCTATCGACAACTCATCGCACAGTGCCATGAGCATGTAAATCAGAAAGCTTCTCCTGATGTGATCCACACCCCCAATCAACTAGACTTGGGACGTCAAAATCGACGAGAAAAAATTGCGCTTCAACATCAGGCCGAGACCGACGTCGGGGCAAGTTTTTGGCATGATTACTTAGGCCACTTTCAGTCGGTGGCCCAATGCCGTGATTACGTGAAACTCCTTGACCATGTGTTTCATACCTTAGGCCCGATCACTCCCGGCCAACAATTTCTGGATGCCGGGTGTGGAAACGGCAATGCGGGATTGTATTTTTTGAATAGGCTTTCCTCCACCATTTCAAGTGGGATTCCGTACCTAGAGAAGGCCATTCAGTATGTGGGAATTGATATCGTTCCTGACGCGTTGAAACGGGCCAACAACGCGATGCTCGCCGCCACCAGAGAATGGCAAACTGGCAAGACTTCTCTGATACCCTTCGTCACAAAGTCATGGGCGCAAGTAGATTTAGGTCAGCCGCTCCCCTTTCCGGACAACCAATTTGACCGAATTGTCTCTAATCTGGTGCTTGGATATGTCCAGGATCCAGGCGCTACCTTACGAGAACTGTATCGTGTTCTCGCTCCGGGTGGACGAATCGTTATTTCCAATCTAAAACCAAATGGTGACTTTTCCGGTATTTACCAGAGTCTGGTCAGTAATGCTGCTCTCCCACAACAACGAGACGAAGCCAGGGATCTATTGAATAATTATGGGAAAATCCGACAGGCTGAAAAAGAAGGACAATTTTGTTTTTTTGATCAAACCCAATGGGAATCGATCGTCGCCAACTTGGGATGTACGAATGCGGGCGTTTTTTCAACTTTTGCAGGACAAGCGTATCTCGTTGTTTTAGACAAACCTATCGTCTGCGCCCAAGCGCAAAGGCCAATCATCCAGAATGAAGAACCATACCCAACACTGAACCATTTACCAGGAATGCTGAAGCAGGTAGCATAAGCGTTCTCTTTCTATGCATATTTTTCAGGATTAAGGTATAGCCTAGATGGGGCTTCAATATGACATTGATAAGTATAGATTGAACAAGAAGTGTTGTTCATGGACCCATAAGAGGAGGCGTCCCTCCGACATTTAAGGACTCCCCTTTTTTGACTTCTGCCAACATTTATTGTCCAATAGGCCTTCAAAAGTGTCATAGCCAATGATCTAGTGCGGCCTCTCATCTGTCGTTGTCTTAGACGTGAATTTTTACGCCTTCAGTGGACTCCTGAATGGTCTGGCTGCTACAGCCTCCGGCCTTATTGTCTATGCCAAAAACCCTCATAGCTCCAAACATCAGGCCTATGCCCTGTATTGTTTAGCTGCCGCCATTTGGGGATATGGGTATTGCGCATGGCACCTTTCCTCCACTCACGATCTCGCTTTACTCTTTGTTCGATTGTTAATGGCGGGAGCAATCTTTCTGCCCCCAGCCTACCTGTGGCATGTCCTGTCTCTATTGGATGATGTGGAAACGAATAAAGGGCTTATCCGTCTTGGATGGGGAGCTAGCTTTATTTATTTCTTCGCGAATTTTACCACCTATTTTGTGGCTGATGTCCATCATGTCGGTGATTTCCCTTTTTGGCCGAAACCCGGTCCCTTTTTCCATATCTATCTACTGGGGTTTGGGCTATCGACTATTTATGGAACATGGTTGCTCTACCGGGGAGCACGGACCAGAACCGGTCATGAACGTTCACGATTTTTCCTCCTCACTATCGGGTCCGTCATTGCGTACTTAGGGGGGATGACGACTTTTCCACTCTGGTATGGAATTGAAATCCCTCCGAACGGAACAATCCTCCTGACCGTCTATACGTCCGTCGTAGCCTACACGCTCCTACGATACCGACTCATGGATCTCGGGACGGCTGTTGAGCGAAGCATTACGGGAAGCCTTTTGTTAGCGCTTGTGGCTTTCCCTGCCTATCCGATCCTCCTCCTTGGCCAAAGTCTCTATTTTGGGGAAATTAATATCGCCTATTCCTTTGTGGAACTGAGCGTATTGCTCATCCTGGTGCTTGGAGCGTCCTCCTTGAAACGGGAAGCAAAAACATTAATCACGAAATCCCTGTTCAAGGAACGATATAACCGACATGAAACGGTGGTACATTTTTCTAAGTCTCTCCTCTCCATACTGGAATTAAAAGATTTGACGGCGACTATCGTGGAATCCATTTGTCCCACATTAGGTTTGCAATGGGGAGTGTTATATTTACGAAGTTCCACCAGTCAGGATTATCGTCCGGTATCCAGTTTTGGGAAATCCTCCACAGATCTTCCAGTCCTCTATTTGCATAAAACCCCTACGTTGTTAGAAATGTGGAGACAAGGCACGTCCTGTTTTGTCATCCATGAATTGGAACTCTCTACCATCAACTCTGACTCTGAAGCCGTCATCGCGCAGCTCGCTGACATTGGCACAGAAGTCTGTTTGCCCTTGGTCAACAAAACACGGCTCTTAGGCTTTTGTGTGTTTGGGCCTAATACGAAAAGCGGAGGAGGGTATACGACCCAGGATCTGGATTTATTAACCACCCTATCCCAAGAAGCCTCTGTGGCGTTAGACAATGCCTTACTGTATGAAGAGCTCAAGCGCTCTCAGTCGTTGGTTCGTCGAACTGATCGGCTTCGTTCTCTAGAGACCATGGCAGGCGGATTGGCTCATGAAATTAGAAATCCCCTGACATCGATCAAAGCCTTTGTAGATCTTGCACCTGAACGAAAAGATGATGAACAGTTTCTTGTTCGATTCAGTAAGGTCGTCAAGGAAGATGTGTTTCGAATTGAACGACTCACTCGAGAGATCTTGGATTATGCCAAACCGATGGAACCGTTTCTCAAAGAAGAAGATCTCAATGATATTGTGGAATCCTGTCTGTATACCCTCAGAATTCGGCCCTCTCATGAATTAATTGTCGTCGAAACCGATTTAGCTCATGGGTTGCCAAAGGTCTTTGCCGATCGGCAACAATTGAAGCAAGTATTCCTCAATTTATTGTTTAATGCCGTGGAATCCATGCTCCCAGAGGGTGGCGTGTTAACGGTGCGGACTCGAAAGATTGGAGCAGGTCTGATTCAGAATTGGGTGCAGGTGGATATTCAAGATACCGGAAAAGGGATAAATCCGGAAGACATTGAGCATATTTTTGATCCTTTTTTCACCACAAAACACCTGAGTCAGGAACATGAGGGAACAGGTTTGGGACTGGCCATTGCCCACCAAATCATTCAAGAACATCGCGGAAGTATTGAAGTCCAAAGTGTAAGAGGAGGGGGAAGCACATTTCTTGTGAATCTCCCAAGTTCTCCAGCACCCACATCGGCTTCTCTAACCCAGAGTGTCTCGCCAAAATCTGAACACCGGCAGACTTGAGCAAAACATCCACCGGAAATGGTTCGCTTTGTACATTCAAGCCAAGGGTATAGCTTTAAAAACTAAAAAAGGAAGGATTGTCAATACTAGCATTTTCAGAATTATGGGGTACTGGGTCTTGGGATTTGAGAAGCCATAAATAAGAGTTACCTAGAACGCGGAAAGCGTCCTTCAATCAATTGGCCCTCCCAATCTCCGGTTCCCTCTTTTAGATGAAAAACCCGCGAACGAGCAAGTCCGGCTGCCTGAAGCCACTCTCGCACATCTCGCACGGAATAGGTGTTGCCCTTCTGGGTATAGAGCAACATGGAGACGGCAAAGAGATTTGCTTCAAGAGGCTGAAGTTCTTTTGAATCCTGCAAAAAGGTATCTTGAATGAGCAGCCGTCCGCCGGGGTTGAGAATTCGTTTAATTTTTTTGAATATTTTCAGGTTGTCTGCAGGAGAATAGATATGGAGCACATTGGAATACCAGACTACATCATACGTTCCTGCAATACGTGCTGTTAAAAAATCACCAGCTTGGTAGGTCAAGCGGGTTCCCAAAGAAGTCTGCTCCGCCAGTCTACGCGCAACATCCAGAGCGGCAGGTCGATCCATCACTGTCGCGTGCAGTCTTGGATTCTTCGCTAAAAAGGCCAGAGCGTAGGTGCCTGGTCCACCGCCTAAATCCAGAAGGGTGCGATCCGTTTTCAGAGAAATCTGTTGTGCAACCTCCCTGGCCGATTGGATGGAGCGATGATGCATAGCCAAGGAAAACGATCGTCGATATTCCGGGGTTTCCGGTTCTTCGCTGTCCCGTGGCTGACCCACTCGAATGATTTCGGTTAGATCAGACCATTCGCTCCATTGACGCTGCATGAGCTCTAGATAGTCTCCTCGAAAGTCCGGGCTGGATTTTTGGAGATAGCGTTTGGAAAACGGAGCAAGATGGTACCGTGACTGTGACTTAACTAATAACCCTACGCTGGCAAGATTCCGGCATAAAATTGCGAGTCCACGTTGACTGACCCGCACACATTTGGCTAACTCAGGAATGGTCCAATCCCGATCATCCATCTTCGTAAATAAATTGAGGTCTAATGCGGAAAAAATAATTCTTGGCAATCGAAACGCATAAAGGGCGTCCCGAAATTGTTTGAAGGATTTGATGGTCATTAGAATCGATTTCGTGACGATCTGACTAACGCGAGTGAGTGGTTCGATGCGGGAATCGGATATATCGTTAGCGAGGGGAGAACCATGTCAAACACGTGTTGATTTGTTGATGGAGATCGACAAGGTCCCTGAAGTCGACAGGGCGTTCATAGTATGCGGCAACATGCGACTCATTCATCTCAATTCGTTCCGTGAAACCTAGGTGCATAAGTTTTGGCCGATATTTGGAAACAGTTTGTTGTAGATAGAACTTGGCTTGTTTCGCAAGTTCGTCGGTTCCTAAATCTTCTGGGGTCCCATCCGACAGCATGCTTTTCATATCTTCCATGTCGTATCCCGCCATGCATACCAATTTGCCCTCAGCGGTGATTTCAAGCAACCAGTCCTCGTCGGGTAAGGGAAGAGTTAAAGCATCCGTAGAATGAATATCCATCCACCCCTGAATTTCCTTCACAAGAGAATTCTTGGCTTCAGGCCATAGAGTTGAAGGGGTGAAAGACTCACTCATGCGTTATGCCGGTTCTGGCCATTAACTGGGATTTTAACGCCTCTAAGCGTTGTGTATTTTCGTCGAGTTTTGGCAGTTGGTATTTTTGATCTATGTGAACGACTTTTTGTAAATATTGTACGGCTTGACTCCATTGACCTTGGGCCTCATGGCAATTGGCCAGAACATACCAAGCACCGCCCATTCGAAGTTCATCTTTCAACCGCCTGGCAACATCCAGGCTGGTTAAGGTACAGGACTTCGCTTCCTCAAATCGTCGTTGACTTAAATACAACCGTGCCATCATACGAAAGACATCCGATTGTCCAGCTTCATTTCCAACCCGGCGCATTAAGATTAAGGATTCTTGATAATAATGGAGCGCATCCTCTTCCTTACCTGTTTCCCTCGCGACTAATCCCAAATCAGAGAGTAAAACCGCTTTTCCGGCATAGTCAGATAACTGATTCATTAAATCCAAAGCTTCGAGATAATAAGCCTGGGCGCGTTCCCATTCGGCAACATCGGCTGAAAGGTTCCCCAAATTGGCTAAAGTCGTACTAATTCCCCGATCATCCCCAAGAATTTTTTGAAGCTCTAACACCTCAATATAGTAAGCTCTGGCTTGTTCTCGGCGACCACTCACGGCACATATATTACCCAAATTCCCCAGTGTTGTGGCCAACGACCGTTGATCTCCATTTTGACGATCAACTTCCAGAGCCTGCGCATAACATTGGAAGGCTTCTGTATAAAACCCTTTGGAAAAGTGGCGATTGCCTAAAGAATTGAGATTGGCGGATTGGGACCAGGCCATGAATACTCACTTGACGTCACAGTGTAGATGAAAAACTTTCCAGGCCATTTTTAGGTTTTGGTTTCATTTCTTTGCCAACAATTGTTCAAGTACGGGTTTAGCTCCAGTGAGTATGGACGTTCCATCACCAACCAGGAGGCTATCAAATGTATACTTTAATAATCGACG
>JAGQKG010000049.1 GCA_020430245.1 Nitrospira sp. | reverse complement strand
TCGGTGGAATGAGTGCTGCCCACGAGTTGATTGAGCGTGGTTTCGAGGTTGAGGTCTATGAACGGCAAAACATCCCTGGAGGCAAAGCGCGGAGTATTCCGGTCTTCGAGTCCCTGGATGACCGTGGCAGTAAGGGCGTCCACGGCCCTGCGATCGAAAAGTGGCGTCAGATGAAAGGATATTTGCTGGCTCCTCAGGCACGGCGTCCATGGCTGCCAGGCGAGCACGGTTTCCGGTTCTTCCCCAACTTCTATAGGCACATCATCGATACAATGAACCGAATCCCATTCGGAGAGGGTAAGGTTTCCGACAATCTGGTGAAAACGAGTCAGGTTTTCCTGGCCAGGTTCAATGACGAAGGGATTCTCCTCCCCGCCCGCTTCCCGAGATCACTTAAAGACATCAAGTCCGTACTGGATTACTTCCTGAAATTGTTGTCAGGGGAGACGCGTGTTCCCCTTCACGAGGTTGAGTTCTTTGAATCCAAGATCTGGCAATTCATGACCTCCTCAGAAGAACGCCGACTGCACGAGTATGAAAAGATTGGGTGGTGGGACTTTGTTGATGCTGGACAACGCTCAAAGGAATACCAAAATTTCTTTGCCCATGGATTCACTCGTTCGCTCGTTGCATCCCAGGCACATCTGGCCAGTAGCTTTACAGTAGGCAAGATGCACCTTCAACTGCTGTTTGGCGTTCTTGATCCAACAATTCCAAGCAGCGACTATTTGCTCAATGGACCTTCCAATGTCGTTTGGATCCAGCCTTGGCTCAACTATCTGGAAGCCCAGGGGGTAAAGTACCATCTAAATTGTACAGTACAGTCAATTAACTGTTCGGGCGGAACGGTGCGAAGTGTGATGATAGAGAACGAGGGTTCGACGAAGGAGGTCTCAGGCGATTTTTACGTTTCTGCCCTTCCCATTGAACGAATGGCACCGCTTATTACGTCTGGCATGCGAGACGCCGATCCACAACTGGGCCACATGGAGGAATTGGCGAAGAACGTAACATGGATGAACGGAATTCAGTTTTATCTCACTCGATTCTTACCTATTGCTCATGGTCATGTCATCTACCTTGACACGCCTTGGGCTCTCACTTCAATTTCACAAGGACAATTCTGGCATGATTTCGATCTTTCCAAATTCAGTGATGGCGATACTCGAGATATTCTTTCCGTCGACATTTCTGACTGGAACATGCCTGGGCTGAATGGGAAACCTGCAAGAGAATGTACTCGCAAGGAGATTGCGGACGAGACCTGGGAACAGCTTAAGCGCAGCCTCAATGTAAAAGGACGCCAAGTCCTGCGCGATGAGGATTTGGATCATTGGTTCTTAGATCCCGACATCCAAGAAGAACCAGAGGAGAGGCATCGACTCATAAATGGTGAGCCGTTGCTCGTGAATCTTAAGGATACGTGGCGGCTCCGGCCTA
The DNA here is from genome assembly GCA_020430245.1 of Nitrospira sp. Lineage (GTDB taxonomy): Bacteria > Nitrospirota > Nitrospiria > Nitrospirales > UBA8639 > Nitrospira_E. The sequence continues at coordinate 21,938 of JAGQKG010000049.1, read as the reverse complement.
AGGCAGACACCGCCATCCCTAACTTTTTCCTTGCGTCCGATTATGTGCAGACCTATACCGACCTGGCTACAATGGAGGCCGCCAACGAGGCCGCCAGGAGAGCGGTGAATGGGATCATTGAGGCAGCCGGTTCCCAAGCTACTCCGTGCCGTTTATGGAAGCTCCATGAACCTGAGATTCTCCAACCCTTGCGTGAATACGACCGGGTCCGCTGGGGAGCTGGGCTTCCCTGGGACGAACGGTTGATGAACATCGCGCTGTCGGTACTGGAAGTGGTTCAAAAAACGTCCGGGTTGCCATCGGGAAAAATTAACTCGCCCTCAAATCTGACAGATTCGACAGCCTCTACGAATACCGCAATGCAGCACAACACCGATGGTGCCCCCACAGGGGCTGAGATCTTGCTGCAAGTCTCCAAGCAAATTCTTTCCACGTTCGGTGATGAATCAGATAGCACTGTTTTACCTGATGTTGGCCAGAAAGAGCCAAGTGGAATACCTGTGTCACTCAAGACGGATTCTGTCGGCCCAGCCCCTGCCAATTTGCCCCGACGGCGCGGCCGAATCCGAATCGTGCAAAAACCATGAGAACCCCCATAGGTTTATAAAAACATGGACTCTCAAGATTACAATGCTTTCATTGAACAGTTGAGTGCTTATCGTCGCCAGACACTGGATGCTCTACAAAGGGCGCTTCCCGACAAAGAGCCACGTCGTTATCTGTACGCCCCGGTGCGGGAGTATCTGGAACGTTCTGGAAAAGGGCTCCGCCCTGCTCTCTGCCTGGCCACGTGTCGAGCCTTTGGTGGCCGCATCGAAGATGCCCTTGACTCGGCCGCCGCGATTGAAATGCTCCATAATGCCTTTCTCGTTCACGACGACATCGAGGACGGAAGTGAGTTTCGACGCACGCATCGGACCCTGCATACGCAATATGGGGTTCCAATCGCCGTCAATACCGGCGACGCGATGCAAGCGCTCGGCATGGGTATCCTGAGAAAGAATTACTCTACGTTAGGCCCCAAGCTGTCATGGCAAATTTTTGAGGAGTTCTACACGATGCTGATGGAGTCGTTCGAGGGACAAGCGATTGAGCTAGGGTGGATACGAGACAATCGATGCGATATTTCAGATGAAGACTATCTCCGCATGACCTTGAAGAAAACCTGCTGGTACAGTTTTATCCATCCCTGCCGAATTGGTGCACTCATTGCCCGTCCTGAAGACACCGAGCTTGACCGGTTCAACGCGTTTGGTCAATACCTTGGCTCGGCATTCCAGATTCAGGACGACGTGTTGAATCTTACAGGAAGTCGTCAGAAATACGGTAAAGAAATCGCCGGAGATCTGTACGAAGGAAAACGGACGCTTATGCTATCCCACTTGTTTAAGAAAGCCTCCCCGAAGGAGACCGAGAAACTGAAGTCCATTCTATCCAGATCACGCAATGGAAAATATGCCGATCAAATTGACTGGGTGAGAAAGTTGATGAGCAACTATGGAAGCATTGAGCATGCGAGATCCAGTGCACGCGAACTCCGTGACGCAGCCGAACAAGCTTTTTTTGACGCTTATCAAGATGCACCGGAGAGCGACGACAGGACCTTCATTAAGCAAAGTCTCCATTTCATGATTGACCGAACCTCATAGTAGACATCGGCAAAGGGAAGAAATTTACTCGCTGATTAAAATGGTGAACTACCGCCGACTTCATGCATTTCGCAATTATACCTAGTTGCAGATTCAAGGCTGAGATCGACTGGATAGAATGTTGCTGGGTTAAACGGGTAAGTGGTTTAGGGAATTCCTACTCCTCTACCCTAGTTGACTGTCGTGACGATTCAGGAGTGCATTTTCCCGAGACGCGCGTATCCCTCACGAAAAGGAACATTTCTTATGAAACGTATCCTCCCCAACATTAGCCTCCTTACATGTACCCTAGTCTTTGCGACACATGACGTCACACATGGTGAAGGCTATCGAATTCCCTACCAAGGAACTGCGGCCGCAGCGCAAGGGGAAGCCTTTGCGGCGCAGGCCGATGATCCTTCTGCCTTATATTACAACCCTGCGGGTCTTACCCAGGTGAGAGGCGTTCAGGTCTATTTTGGCGCAAATTTCATTACAGGGCGCACCGAATTTACCAGTCCAACGGGAACAAAGGCTGAAAGTGATCTCGGAGGAACTGTTGCCTTCCCTCCCCCAACGCATTTTTACTTGACCTGGAATCTGGGAGAGACTGACATCCCTGTACTCCAGCCTCTGACTCTCGGAATTGGTGTGAACTCGCCTTTTGGACTGAAAATCCGATGGCCCAATGATGGTCCGTTTTCGACAACTGTAACGGAGGCAGCCCTGCCCCTCTTGGATATTAAACCTACCCTGGCCTATAGGTTTACCTCCTATTTCTCGATCGGGCTTGGACTGGATATTTATACCTTCTCAGACCTGATTGGGGAAGGACAAACCGAACTCAAAAGTAAGAGCCCTGTCATACCTGGAATGCCCACTACTGAGCTTAATGGAACCGATACCTCAGTCGGATTTAATGCGAGTATCCTCATTACACCCTGGCGGAATCCCAATTCCTCTTCATATCAGAATGGTAAAAAGGAATTGGGGAAACCCCGACTCAATCTCGGCGTAGTCTACAGAAGTGGAACGGACCTTGATCTGGACGGAGAGTTTCTCGTAAACGGCGAAAAGGTAGCGGATGCTAAGGCCACACTGCCAATCCCATGGGTTCTGAGCACTGGGATCGCGTATTGGCCGGTTCGGGACCAGAAACATGAATGGAAACTCGAATTTGACTTTGAGTGGATTAATTGGAGCACATTTACGAATCTCGATGTGAATTTATCCAACGGAATACGGGCCGACTCACCCAGGGATTGGCATGACACGTATACATTCAGCGTCGGAAGCGAATACAAATGGCTCGATCTCAACACACTGCCAAATTGGGAGATTGCGCTACGAGGGGGATATCAACGATCTCAAGCGGCAAACTCCGCTCGGACGTTCGATCCTACCGTTCCTGATGCCAATTGGAACAAATTCTCGACCGGCCTAGGATTGAGGTGCAAACGGGGATCACACTTCCTGGGGTTCATCAGTTGCGGGGATCCTAACCCTGACTCAGGCTACCTGGAAGCCATTGTTTTGGATCTTGCGTTTCAATGGGCTCTCTGGGAGTCCCGCACAATCGATGGGAACGAAATTAGCCCCACCATCAATGGTAAGTACAAAACGAAAGACTGGTATATCGGATCATTCAGTATAGGTCTGATCTTTTAAGGGACATAGCAATATTCTGCACACCACCAGTATGTGAAGTGGGCCAGCGTTGCCTACGGCTACATTCTTTCAAAGAGCACTCGGTGTGAATCTATCTTATCGTTGTGGAATGCCTTGCAATGGTCTAAGCTCAGGAGGAGATTCAACACCAAACTCATTTGGAAATGGGAAATGACAGATACCACATTAACGTAAAGGAAGTTAGACTGATGCAAATGGCATCTTCCCAATCAGAAATGTTAATACTTGTCAATAAAAACGATGAAGTCATCGGCTTTCAGGAGAAAGAGGCCTGTCATGATGGCGACGGCCTATTGCACCGCGCCTTTTCCGTGTTCCTCTTTGACCAAACTGGAAGGCTTCTTTTGCAAAAACGTAGCCACTATAAGCGCCTTTGGGGGGATTTCTGGTCAAACAGCTGCTGTAGCCATCCGCGCCCACATGAGAACACCCACGAGGCAGCCGAAAAACGGGTTCGTGAAGAGTTAGGCGTCGATTCGTGCCTGCACTTTCTTTTTAAGTTCGAATATCGTGCTCGCTACGAGGAATGTGGTTCAGAGAACGAACTTTGTTATGTGTACGCGGGTCTCTTAACAGGCGACCCGAAGGTAAATGAGTTCGAGGTGGGGGCCTGGCGGATGATCTGCGCGCAGTCGCTCGACCGAGAGCTGGTTGAAAAGCCAGACGCCTTTACACCATGGCTCAAGTCGGAATGGCCGCGCCTGCGACGCAGTCACTGGAGCGCTATAAAAGGTCTTCTGTCCCTAGAAAATGGCTAACCAATAGCGACGATCAAGAAACCCATTATTATTGAGTTTGTCTTAGCTATATTTTCCATTGGGTCATGACTAGTTAAGCAGGAAGAAATGTCGATAATCTCCAGTCATGACAAGGCAAATTGCAATTCCCAAATGGCTCTTGGCGCCTCACTCTCCCAAGAAAGCTTGATAAGGTAGCTCAAAAAGAATTTGAGTCTGGAATCCCACAGATCCTATCAGGTTGGGATATCACCAAAAATCCAAGGCATGCTAGACCGACATGGATTCTCAGATCTTCTTGCTGCGGTAAAACTCATAGGAGATCATTTCCTGCTTCAAACTGGCAATTGACTCATTTAGACCAATGGAATTTTCACTGGTTCACAGACACATACAATGCATTGACAGCCAAGCTTGTATATGCTGCAAATACGAGGGTAGTAAGGATATCCTCTTCACATCAAACCGGAATCCGATATAGAACTAGTCAGCAAAGAAGGATTAGAATACTGGAAGAAGTTACCAAGGAAAACACACACAGCCCGTCCTGAAGCTGCGCACAATAGGGGGTCTAAACATGGAATCCAAAAAAATTTGGCTCCTCGGGCAGGACTCGAACCTGCGACCATTCGGTTAACAGCCGAACGCTCTACCAACTGAGCTACCGAGGAACAAATATTGGTTAGATGAGTGTATTCTCTTTCTTAGTGGATCATAGCGGGACTGGCTGATTTCTTCAAGAAGCGATGAAGCCTTTTCAGTATTTTTATGACTTAAAACTGAAAATCGGCAGAATCCTCTTCACCCTCCTCGGCCTCCGACGCACCACCATCGGATAACTTTACGTAGTGACGAGCCCAAGACAAGTAGATGTTAGCACTATCCTTCATCGCATCGGTACCATTGATAAGTTTACCAACAATTTCTTGGTCTCCCCCGCTGAGCTCTATTTCACGTGCTTTGGTTTCTAATGCCTGATGAAAGTTTTCCATCTGTTCGGTCAATATCTGCACATGCTGTTGCAAATCAATACTCATTTGATCGTACCCCTAAATCCCGTTCATCCATTTAATAATGAATGCCAGTTCTTATCACACAAATAAAAAAAACCCCACGACCAATCACTAGAATGAAAGATCGTAGGGCTTTTCGTCTTTTAGAATTATCCTTGATAGGCTTGACCCAACTCCGCTGCTTCTCCCGCCTTATCCATTAAGGTCCCATCTGAATTCACTGCGACCATTTCAATCGCTTCATGTTTAGCCGCATCACATACGACTTTACACAACTCACACCCCTTACACCGTTCGATGTGCACTTCAGCTATCATTTTGTCTGAATTAAGGTCCAAACAATTGGCTTCCGGACAGTACATAATACAAAGCCGACAGCCTTTCTTCGCCACACACTTTTCATCCGTCACTTGGGCAACATTATACATCTATCTATCTCTTTCCTTCGCTGAGGTTCTCCGTGGTTAAGCAGCCGTGGCCTCTCCAACCATCAATTCTACGTGATTTTTCTCAGCCCATTCTGCGGCTATTTCATAAGATCGGGCTACCGTATCGAGGTTCTTTTTTAACAGCATTTCTTTTTTTGCAAACTTTTTCTTAATGGCCTCGTCCAGTGTTGCTGTACCACCAGATGCTACGAATTTTTTCCCGAATCGTTCCTGTAAAGCCAAGTCCAACCCATTCATTGAGACACACTTTGTGATTCCGGCCACCGAACCAATCATTGTCATGTTGGTTGCCAGCTCAGTTCCTGCAATTTCTAACGCAATATTCGTCCCTGGTATATTAAAGACTGACACATTCAGATCTTTGAGTCGCTTCACATCCTCATCGGACAAGAGAGGCATATCAGTATTAATAATCACAAGCCCCCCCTCTTTAATCCCAGAATAAAATGGCATCGTATAACTCTTCCCCATCGTAATGACTTGAGGATGAAAGACCTGTATAACATCTGGAAACACAAGTTCGCCCCTGTCGTAGATTTTCCTAAGCCCTATTCGGCAATAACTTTCAGCCGGAGCCATGCGTTTTTCAGCCCCAAAAAATGGATTCGAAATGGCAAACTTCCCATCTTTGGATGCAGCCATGGCCATGACATGTGCCGCAGTCACGGCACCCTGCCCTCCAAGTCCTGACATTCGGATATTAATTCGACGTAAAATCATGGGATAGCTCCTCTTAAATGTCCATTGCTTATGCCGTTTGGCCTGCAAGTTGCCTTTTAGCTTCAGCCTTTCTTTCCTTTTCCTTAGCTGCTAATTCTGCCAACAGTTCCTTGGCGGGTTCGCTGACATATTCCTTATACGCAAACCGTTCCGTTGGCTTTTCAGAATCACGCATTTCCTGCAAACCTTCCATACTATTTTTCCCAATTTCTAGAATACACGGCGTATAAAGTTGGAGATAGGTCGGCCCGATCTCACGCGCAATATGCACAGCATTTTTAATGACTTTTTCAATAAGATTCGGTTTGCTGACTGTACAGTTTACGACATAATGACAGCCGGATTCTCTGGCGATTTCTGGAAGCCGAACCTTCTCAAAAGTTTTACCTACCGGGGCCATCTTGGCAACAAACCCCTTTTGCATGAGCCCGCTTTCTTGACCTCCGGTATTGGCATACAGCTCATTGTCAAAACAAATAGTTGTGAACTTTTCCTGGCGGAACCAGGCCTGCAAGGTCATGTCTAATCCGATATCCACCGTAGCTCCGTCTCCAGCCAGCACCACCACGTCTTTATGGCGATCAGGGAAACGAACCGTCAATGCTCTTTTCAATCCTGATGCGATGGCATTTTGATTGCCAAACAATGAATGAATATTGTGAACCCCCACATGTGGAAAGACCAAACTGGTACACCCTGTCGAACCAACCATGACCGTATCTTCAGGATTAGGCAATGACGCAAGGATATAACGAAAGGCCATGGACTCGGGACAACCTGCGCAAAGCGAATGTTCTTCAATGAGCTCCTTTGCGTTACCAATATCTTTCCATCCTCGCTGTTCGTTTCCATACGTTGCTCGCTTGACCAAATCCTGGTACTCAGCAGGCATGATGTCAAACAATTCTTCTGCAATCTTTATTCGTTCTTTACTCATGCGATTCTCCTTATGTTTTTTAGCTGTTCGAGGCTTATTCCCTCACCGATACCTCTGATGGCATCACCCTCCACGTCCGGCCAAAGAAGGGGCTTTGACTCCCAACACGGTTTTGATCTCCGCAGCAATAATTTCAGGCGGCATCGTCATTCCACCGCATACATGGGGACCCGCATGAACCCGTTCATTATTAGGAATAGTTGCACTCACTTCACGAGCTAACCAACCCGTGATATTAAATTCAGGAACAATTATATGCTTCGCATGTTTTGTGGCCTCCCGGATCTCCGATCCAGGCCACGGGCGCAAAGTTTTGACTTTCACCAACCCAACCTTAATCCCTTCTTCTTCTAGCATCGCAATAGCTTCTCGGCTTTGCGACACCGCAGTTCCTGAAGCCACCACAATGACATCCGCATCCGTATTTTCGGTGTCAATCAGCCCATCCATCCATCGGATAGTGTGCTTCCGTGACCGCTCCACAGCGGCCCAGACCTCTTGCTGCCAGCTTGCATGGGTGGCATAACTAATATAGTTACTTTTCATTACAAAAGGATCCCTCATCATACGAACGGGAGGACATTCCATATCCATACATGGAACCGGTGAACGATAGGGATCATACGGTGGCAGGCACATATCCACGGGAGTCAGATCAACCATATCCTTCGTATGGGTTACAAAAAATCCATCGCAACATAAGGCTAGTGGCAAATGGACATCCGGTTCTTCCGATACCATATACCCCTTGAGGATCCAATCATAGAAATCTTGTGCGGTTTCCGCATGCCATACCAGCATACCCGTTTGCATCAAATAGGATATTTCTAGAGTATCCGGCTGAATGGAAAGAGGTGAGTTGATACCCCGGCAGGTGACAATCATCTGAATAGGCAACCGCGCTCCAGCCCACATGGGGAAATTTTCCATGGCCCGCATCGTTCCTGGTCCAGCGGTAGTGGTAAACACCCTGGCACCACCAAATGCGGCTCCCGCACATTGGGACATGACGGCAAACTCACTTTCTCCTCGAAAGTAATCACCAATGTAGCCTTCCGCGAAGAGCTCCCCGCATAAAGCAGCAGCTTCACTTTGAGGTGTAATGGGATAGGCAACCATTATGTCACAAGATGCTCGACGTACGGCCTCTTTAATTACTTCACTGCCGGTAAAGAACGAAGGCGTTCTTGCGGCCTCATTCATCATGTGCCATGGATCAGTATACACCTGCTCTTTTTTGTTTTTTTGTCCAATGAAAGAAGCTTGAGCGGCCATGACTTTGACCTCCTTTGCGTGCTTCAGGGTGAAAGCCTTCAGAATTTTCCTAAATGATAATACTCAAAACCACGGATAAAAGCTTCTGTCGGTACAAGCCGCTCATCTTTTCGTGTACGACGAAAACCCAGAACGATTACGCGGAATGTTCCGCAGGAGGAGCGACTGATCCCTTCAATTTCTTTACCCAATCCGCCAATCTGATTATTTTATCAGCTGTCGCGTCCCGAACTGATAACATGGCATCTTCATGCCCAGCTTGTGCACACATTGCAATCGTATAACAGGTAGTCCCCCCACGAATGATCTTGAGGGAAAGATTAGCCTGATGGCAATGGACACCCACAAACATACAGGCATCAATTTTATTATGCCAAATGGTCAAATTTGGATGATTTGGATTTATTTCAATTTCAGGATTAATTTTAGGATATTTCGGTCGATAGTCTGGCATGGGAATAAGCATCGCATGCTGAGAGGAATGCACACATTCTTTGATTGTCTCATAGAGATGGCGGATTGCTTTTGCTTTCTTGGCGGCTTTGTCATTCCATGCCCACAAAACCAATGGTCCAGGAAAGATTGTGGGCACTTTTGCCGAAAGAAACCGCCTGGCCGCCTCCTCCAAGGCTTCCTCTTCCGAAACTATGCTACCATGAATATGCCCTTGCCCTGGATCGGGAAGTCTAATTCCCATGGAGGCCGCAGACGGTGGCAAAAAGTGTTCGGGGCCTGGCATAACCCTATAAGAAGTTGTCATCGTTCCCTCATGTCTCCATAATAAAAAAATTTTGGAAAAATACTATCCGATCCACCTGCTTACTGTAAGAAGACAAAAAGCAAATCTCAAGACCGAAAAAGACCCACCTGTCCAAAACTTTGGACTTTTTGAGAATATATCAATGAGTCTTTTGCCCTATCAAATCAAAAAATTCCTTAATAACCTAGGCTAGTATAAGAAGGCACTATAAAAATTGTCAATTTGAATATTGTTGATATCAGGCCAAAAACCATTTGTTCAGAGTAAGAGTCCTCATAACTATCAACCTGTCATGTGGGTGAACAAGGATAAAATTAGTAGAGAGGCCCCACAGCAAGCAAAATGGAGACCATGAACTATCTGGCTCTGACTTTCAAAATGGCATACCGCCAGGTGGCTTCTCCAATAATTTTTGGCATCGTGGGAAAAGGTATGGTTACAGAAAAATCCCTTGCCTGGTCCGGAGGAATTTCCAACGAGATCTCTGCGGCTTCTTGCCCCACAATTTCACATTCTGTTACATGACAATCCTCAATCGTAGCCTGGATTGTTACGGAAATTATGGTAAATATTTGAGCTGAATTTTCAAGCCTTCCAGTCAGCACAAATGACCGGGAGTTCAGTCCGGGTCGAACCTCCATATGAGAAAGCTTGGCCTGGCCGACAGGAATCCGCCGAAATTCCAACTCCCGCTCCTGAGTATCCTGCCAAATAATGAACCCGATAGCGACAAACAGGACCATCAGGGTCACCCACAAGACGCGACGAAATTTTGGCAAATACGTCGCGACCAAAATCATAATTGATATCAACAAAATAATGGCAATGGGCAGCATAATTCTTACAGGCAGTGGATGGGAGAAAAATGTTTCTTCCTCTTCTACTCCCTTATCGGTCTCCTGAATCCCCTTCTTTTACCGGAGGAAGCAATGCCAGATTTTTCTCATGAAATTGAAATCGCCTCGCACCTGGCTCGGAAGGCGGGGGAGGTTATCATGAACATCTATCAAAATGATTTTGCGATCATGTACAAAGGCATAAACGATCCCGTCACCGAGGCCGATCAACAGGCCAATGCCCTTATCGTAGATGAACTACACACCCATTTCCCACAGGATTCCATCGTGGCGGAGGAAACCCCCCTCCCATCCAACTCTTTAACGACAGGCCGAGTATGGTACATAGACCCCCTGGATGGAACAAAAGAGTTTATTGCAGGCAACGGGGAATTTTCCATCATGATCGGACTGACCATTGATACTCGCACCAAACTTGGTGTTGTCTACTGGCCTTCCCGTGACCACCTTTATGCCGGGCTGACCGATCAGATGGCTTGGATAGAACACAACGGAGTCCGCCAAAATCTCTCCGCTCTCAAATCTAAAATCCCCACCAACGTCTCACTGGTCACATCTCGATCTCATCGATCTCCAATTCTTTCTACCATTCGACAATCATTGCACATCCAGAACGAACAACAGTTGGGAAGTGTGGGACTGAAAATTGGTCATATTGCCCAAGGAAAAGCTGACGTCTACATTGAACCAAGTCCGTATACAAAGGCATGGGATGCCTGTGCGCCTGAAGCCATTTTGCGAGGAGCCGGGGGATGCTTTACCGATATCCACGGGAAACCCATTCAATATGGACTCAATAATTTTCGCAATCTTCATGGGTTGGTCGGAAGCACCCCGGACATTCATCAACGTGTGATCCAAGCCTTGACGGGTCGATGTTGCTCGTGTGAAGGTTGACACCTTTTTCCGGCAATTCTTAGAATTCATTTCTTATTACGTTTTCAGCGCCTTTTTTCACCATCACCCTCACACAATCATGAGAACAGACCTTGTCATTATCGGAGGCGGCTTAGCCGGATCGGAAGCGGCCTGGCAGGCCGCCAACTCTGGAGCCAGAGTGACCCTGTATGAAATGCGGCCCAAGGAAGAAACAGCCGCACATAAGACCGATCACCTAGCCGAGATTGTCTGCTCAAACTCTTTGGGTTCGAATGATCCTCTCAGCGCTCCTGGAATGTTGAAAGAGGAAATGAGACAATTGCATTCCTTGATCATCCGAATTGCCGACGAGGTGCGGATCCCGGCAGGAACGGCATTAGCGGTGGATAGAGACCAATTTGCCCGCAAGGTGACCCAGGCACTAGCTGAACACCCCAATATCAAAATTCTTCGCGAAGAGATCCATGAAATTCCCGAGGATGCGCTGTGCATAATTGCTACCGGCCCCTTGACCTCAGCCAAGTTGTCTGAGGCAATCATCCAATTCACACAATCGAAAAACCTGTTTTTTTTCGACGCCATCTCACCAATCGTGGATGCCGATTCACTCAACAGAGACCGGACCTTTCTGGCATCCCGGTATGAAAAGGGCACGGCGGATTACGTGAATTGTCCTATGGACGAAAAAACCTATAACACTTTTTATGATGCCTTGATCGAAGCCGACCGGGTCCAGCCAAAGTCTTTCGAGAACGTACCGTATTTTGAAGGGTGTCTCCCGATTGAGGTCATGGCCGACCGTGGTCGCCAAACCTTATTGTTTGGTCCTCTCAAGCCTGTGGGATTAATTGATCCCAAAACCGGCCAACAACCCTATGCTGTGTTACAATTACGTCCAGAAAATGCTCATGGCTCCTGCTATAATCTGGTAGGATTTCAGACCAAACTCACCTACCCGGAACAACGCCGAATCTTCAGAATGATTCCTGGCTTGGAGCAGGCTGAATTTTTACGATGTGGGAGCATCCACAGGAATACGTATATCAATGCACCGATCCTCTTACAAGACACCTTGCAAATGAAAAAACAGCCTCGAATCTTTTTTGCCGGACAATTGGTTGGAGTAGAAGGTTATGTGGAAGCTGCGGCCAGTGGAGGGATAGCCGGAATCAATGCCGCTCGCATCCTATCAGGCCGTTCTCCGGTCACTCCACCGCCCGCTACCGCCCATGGAGCACTTCTCCATTACATTACGACCTGTGAGCCAAAGTACTTTCAACCGATAAACTCAAACTTTGGGCTATACCCGCCACTTGATACACCGGTGCGAGACAAACAGAAAAAACGCCAGCTCATCCAAGAACGGGCCACTTCCCATTTCAAAGCATGGATGACGCAATCCGAGCTTTCGTAATGTACCTTCAATTGGAACGGGGAGTTTCGCCTGAAACACGCCGAAGTTATCAGTCCGACCTCAAACAATTCATGGCACACATTCGAAACACGCTCTCCGGGAACTATCTTTCAGAGCCTGGTGCCATTGACTCACTCCATATTCGATCTTATCTCAAGAGCCTCGGCGATCAAGGTTTAAAAAAACCCTCACTTGCCAGAAAACTGGCATGTCTCAAAAGCTTTTTTCGTTTTTTAGTTGAAGACGGACGGATTTCGCGTAATCCAGCCTCCACCGTTCGTTCGCCTCGACAAGGGACACGTCTTCCCACCGTCCTCACCAAAGACGAAGCCAACACCCTATTAGATTCGTCAGCATCCCAGCAATGGATTGGGTTGAGAAACCACGCCATTCTAGAGACTTTGTATGCAAGCGGGGCCCGGGTATCAGAATTAGTCGGGTTAAATTGGGCGGATGTGGATCTAGAAACCCGATCGATCCGACTGCGGGGAAAAGGGAAAAAAGAGCGGATGGTGCCTATTGGCACAGTAGCTGCTGATGCCATCTTGGAATATCAACGGCATCCGCCTCACAAGAACAAGATTATACAAACCGGAACATCGGCCCCACGGATGCCCTACTCAGGATCGCAGCCTCTTTTTCTCAATGCTCGAGGAGGACGGTTGACCACTCGAAGCGTGGAACGCATGATGAAGCAAGAGACCGAACACCGTTTCACTAAGACGGTCACTCCTCATACCCTGCGCCATTCCTTTGCCACCCACCTCCTCGATGAAGGAGCCGACCTGCGAGCCATCCAGGAACTCTTGGGCCATGCCTCACTCGCCACAACTCAAAAATACACCCATGTGGCAACTGACCAGCTCATGGCCGTTTATGACCGGGCACACCCCCGATCCGGCTCTTCTCAATCCACACCCCCAGAAGGAGACCCTCTCAAACGATGAAGATTCGATCCACGACGATTCTGTGCGTCCGCAAGGGGCCTACAGTGGCCATGGGCTGTGATGGCCAGGTCACTGTCGGCAGCACCATTATGAAAAGTAACGCCAAGAAACTCCGGAAAATGCATCAAGATCAGGTCCTCACCGGCTTTGCGGGGGCCACCGCAGATGCGTTTACCTTATTTGAAAAATTCGACGCGAAGCTAGAAGAATATCGAGGGAACCTGACTCGCGCCGCCGTTGAATTGGCAAAGGATTGGCGGACCGATCGGGTCCTTCGTCGATTGGAAGCACTCTTAGCGGTAGCCGACCGCGAGCATTCATTCATTATTACCGGCACAGGTGATGTAGTCGAACCTGAAGACGGGATTTTAGCCATTGGATCAGGGGGACCATACGCATTATCTGCTGCTCGAGCCCTTTTGGCTCACACCAACCTGCAGCCGTCCCAGATTGTCGAACAGAGCATGCAAATCGCCGCCGGAATTGATATTTATACAAACAATCACATTGTCATTGAGGAGTTATTGTCATAACGTATGGAACAAGAGACTTCACCAACACCCAAGAATCTGGACTCCCTCACTCCACGCCAAATCGTGGAGGAGTTAGACCGTTATGTCATTGGACAACGGGACGCCAAGCGCATGGTCGCTATCGCGTTACGAAACCGCTGGCGTCGCCAACAACTCAGCCCGGAACTCCGTGATGAAATCGTTCCCAAAAATATCATCATGATTGGCCCCACAGGTGTCGGAAAAACCGAAATTTCGCGACGAGTCTCAAAATTAGCCGATGCGCCATTCATTAAAGTTGAAGCCTCCAAATTTACCGAGGTGGGATACGTCGGCAGGGATGTAGAATCGCTGATTCGTGACCTTACAGATCTCTCCATTAATATGGTCAAGACTGCATATCTGGAAAAAGTTCAAAAGAAAGCTGAAGACCTGGCCGAAGAGCGGGTCTTAGATATGCTGCTTCCGCCCTCGCCTTCGAGTCCGTCACCTGAGACCACTCCTGAGTCAGCAGAGAGTCCCACACAGCAAAAACCAGATCAACAGGAATCAACTCGCTCAAAACTGCGGCTTCAGCTACGCGAGGGCAAACTGGATAATCGGATGGTGGAAATAGAAATTAAAGAACGAGGAGGGCTTCCAGTTGGAATCATTTCCAATATCGGAGGGATGGAAGATCTCGAGCACAACCTTCGGGATATGCTCGGCGGCATGATGCCGGGAAAAAAGAAAAACCGCCGAATGAAAGTCTCAGAGGCTCTGAAATTCATGGCCCAGGAGGAGGCGCAAAAACTTATTGACATGGAGGAAGTGACCAAGGAGGCCATTACCCGCACGGAACAATCGGGGATTGTCTTCCTGGACGAGATTGACAAAATTGCCGGACGGGAGAAAAACACAGGCCCAGACATTTCCCGGGAAGGCGTGCAGCGGGACCTCCTCCCGATCGTGGAAGGCTCGACGGTCAACACCAAACATGGCCCGGTTAAAACCGATCATATTTTGTTTATTGCCGCAGGAGCATTTCACGTAGCCAAACCCTCAGACTTGATTCCGGAATTACAAGGCCGTTTCCCTATCCGTGTCGAACTGGAGCCCCTCACGAAGGATGACCTCATCCGGATTTTAACCGAACCCAAGAATGCCCTGGTCAAACAATATCACGCGTTGCTGAGCACAGAAGGGATCGCGTTGGAATTTACCAAAGACGGAATCGAAGAAATTGCCGCAACCGCCGTACAGGTAAATGACCGAACCGAAAACATCGGCGCACGACGACTCTTCACCATGGTGGAACGGTTATTGGAAGATGTTTCGTTTGAAGCGCAAGATCTTCAGGAAAAAGAGGTTGTGATTAACGCGGAATATGTGCGGAATCACCTTCAAAGTATTGTGAAAGACGAAGACCTCAGCCGGTACATTCTTTAAAACCAATACATCTGTTACGATGGCCTTATTTCCATTTCGTCTTTACCAGTCTTTCCGAAACCTTAGAGTCCATGAGTAGGTGGCATGAACAGACTGATTAAAAAAGCTGATATCCTGATTGAAGCACTTCCCTATATTCGGACCCTGGCCGGAAAAACCGTGGTCATCAAATACGGAGGGAGCGCAATGGTCCATGAGGAACTCAAGGAAGGCTTCGCCGAAGATGTCGTCTTATTAAAATACGTCGGGTTGCAACCGATTATCGTTCATGGCGGTGGGCCACAAATTAACGAAATACTGGATAAATTTGGCATTGAGGCAAAATTCCTACATGGGGTTCGGGTCACGGATCAACCCACCATGGAAGTAGTCGAAATGGTCCTCGGTGGAAAAATCAATAAGGAAATCGTGTCGTTGCTGAATCAGCATGGCGGCAAAGCTGTCGGCCTCACCGGCAAGGATGGTCGCCTCCTGACCACGAAACCATTTAATCCCAAGAGTCTTATTCACACCTACAGCGGATCTACCGACGTACTGCACCCTGAGGACTATGGCCTCGTTGGCCAAGTCAGCCATGTGGACACCACCTTGCTCCATACGCTTCAAGAGGCGAATTTCATTCCGGTCATCGCACCAATTGGAGTCGACGCCAAATGGAAAACCCACAACATCAATGCCGACCTGGTAGCAGGCAGCGTTGCTGCCGCGGTTCAAGCCGAAAAGTGTGTAGTGTTAAGCGATGTCAAAGGTATTCGTGATGCCAATAATCGGCACGTCTCCACCCTCTCCAGAAAAGACATGGAACGAATGGTCAAAAAGCAGGTCATCAGTGCAGGCATGCTCCCCAAAGTTCATGCCTGTTTAACCGCCCTTCAGGGTGGTGTCCGCAAAGCGCACATTATTGATGGACGTGTGCCTCATGCGGTGTTACTCGAAATTTTCACCGACAAAGGCATCGGGACAGAAATAGTGGCATAACGAACATGAAACTTTCCAAGCAAGCCTTCCCATCGGATTCGTCACATCCCTATTCCTCAACCGTCCCCCAACCCGATCAGCAATCCGCGCTCCTCTTAGTCGACTTACAAAATGACCTCTTTCCGGGCGGGGCACTGGCCGTTCCCGAGGCCAACAGTCTCATTCCTCTTATCAACGCCTACATCAAGCACTTCAGCCGTCAAGGCTGGCCCATACTGGCAACCAGAGATTGGCACCCGGCCAATCACCGCTCCTTCACCGAACAACAGGGACCTTGGCCGGCTCATGGAGTCCAAGGGTCACGCGGAGCTCAATTTCATTCCGATTTAGTCCTTCCTCCTGGAATGATGGTCATTTCTAAAGGAACCGATCCGAAGAAAGATTCGACATCCGGCTTTGATGGTACGAGTCTGGCCGACCGTCTGGAAGATCTTAACGTCCAAACATTGTATGTGCTGGGCCTACCTACCGAACATTGCGTCAAGCACACAGTTCTCGATGGCTGTCAACGCGGCCTTCAAGTCGTCTTGCTCACTGATGCCACGAAAAGGAGGGAGCCCCAACAGGATGGCTCCCCGAATGCCCTCCAAGAAATGACCGATGCAGGCGCCTGGCTCGCAAATAGCAGCGATATCGGAATCCCCGCCATTTTTCACTGAACAGCTTTCGACCCACTCCTTTGGTTCCATGTGTGAAGGTGATTTTCCCTATGCTCCGACTTGGGAAAATGGCCCGGTCATCACATCCGTGACTTTCGTCATTTTTCCCAAGGATCCCTCCTTTGCTCTTGTACCGGAGAATGCACATTTATCCTCAAGAGTTGCAATAAGAAATCCGAGAAGTGGGTTCATGAGACCTAAGGGTAGCGCCGCAAAACTAGAAGCCAGACGCCGATTGGCTGCCAGTCTGTTGGCCAAAGGTCGAGGCATTCGCGAAGTCGCAAGAACGATCGGTGCGGCGCCATCATCCGTCAAACGATGGAAAGATGCACTCGAACAAGGTGGAAAAAATGCTTTGAAATCGAAACCCCATACCGGTCGTCCATCACGCCTTTCCCCCAAACAACGCCAACACCTCCTCCTCATGCTCAAACGAGGACCCCAAGCCGCAAAGATGCGGACTGATCGATGGACCTGCCGCCTAATTGGCCGAATGATTCGACAATGCTTCGGGGTGAAATATCATCCTGACCATGTGAGTCGGATTTTGCGGGGATTAGGTTGGAAAAATAAAATGAAACTTATCCCGGTTAAAAAAAAGAACAGGACTACCCCACCACGCTTCCGGCGCATAAACCAATCTCGCCGCCATAGGTAAGAATTTTTTCGATGAGAGTCACTTTCATCCGCCATGACCGAAACAGCCGTTCCGGCTCTTAGCCAACATCTCTTTCTTGGTGCTTTTCTTTAAATTTTCCCAACTTTCCTAAGAAATAGTCTCTCCCATGCCATTCATCAGAACGTGATGGCTACAGGACTTTTCTGCTTACCAAGCGATCACACCTCCACGGGAATATTGCATGCGATGCTTTGCTCAATGCACTCCTTCGCGGAGAAGCCAAAGAAGGTCCCAGACGCACACCGCAACTAACACCAACTTCATGAAATCAATGGAAGAGGGTAAGGCCTCTGCCAATGTGGCTGACCAAATGCGTGGTCAAATTTAATTGACCCGATAGGGGAAAAACACGTCTTCACTTTCTTCGACTCATTCTTCTTTCCCTTCTTCCTCCTCAGCAATGATCGCCCGAGGGAAATACGCCCGAAAGGTCGAGCCTTGTCCCACCGTTGAATCGACTTCAATGGTTCCTTGATGCCGTTCAATAATTCGACGCACAATGGCCAAACCCACACCTTGACGACCTTCGGGGTCAGAGGCAGAATGAGAGAATCCCTCAAAAATTTCAGCATGGTGCTCTCCAGCAATCCCAATCCCGTTATCCCCAACAGAATAGACCGACCAACCATGCATCGTTTGACCAGAGATAATAATTTCTCCCGGACGTGCAGGATCAAGGTATTTCTGGGCATTATCAATCAAAATCGAAAAAACTTGAGTCACCAGGACTTCATCACCCATACAATCTGGAAGGTCTTCAATACGCACCACGACTTCCTTGCTCTTGAGTTTCCTCTCCATGGAAGTCACGATTCCCATCACAAGCTGATTCACGTCAAGGCCTTCCCACTGAAGGCCAATCTGTCCAAGCCGGATAAACTGTAGCAGTCCCGACGTAATGCAACGCGCATGATCCACCTCACCTTGAATACATCGTACTGCCTCGGGAATATCTTCCGCGACGAGAGGACCGAGCGGCCCTCGTGCATAATCGGACAGGGTCTCCTCCTCAAACAATTCATTGAGCCGGCTGCATGCCATGGTAAGTTTCTGACAGGTATCCTGGATAGTTGCCAGCGGAGCAGGAAGATCTTGAGAAATCATCCGCAACAACAGATCCACATCTGCAGAAGAAATCGCTTCAGACTTTCTCTTCCTTTGAAAAGAAAAATCTCCTAGTTGCTTGGGTGGTTCCATACGGAGTGACTCCTTTTCCGCCCGCCATCTCAGTCAGTTAAGAGACCTACCTACCAGAGCTATACAGGACACATGCCCATGGGAAGAGATCGTCGAGTACCTCTGAAAACGTTTTCCCCAAAATTCTAAAAGTCTCGGAATAACCATGAACGAGAAAAACGAGAGTGTGACGTAGCTGCTCTCATTTCACCAAACTGGCGCTCTCGCCCTTAAAAATTTTAGAACATCAATCTTTGTTGTAATGAGGCCGAGAAATTAGGGGAAAAACCGCTGAGATGACCATCTTGAGCAGCCACCGAATGGCTAGCCGCCCAAAAGGAAAGAAACCGGGGATGAAGAGAGAGATAAAAATTGCACAAGAAATGAAAAAATGACAAACAAAACATCAAGATAAAAATGAAGACAACATACAAGGATAAAATCCCAAGGATAAAATCCGTTTTGCTATGTCACTTAAGATGGAATCACCATTTCACCATCCATTATAACAAGAATCACAGACTTCGGCCCAACAAGCTCCGGCCTTGTCCAACCCCATGCTCTGTGAAAATTACTTTATCAAAAGCCCCCCGTACTGGACGAAAAATGGCACAAACACCAATGACAAAATAGCTGAAAGTTTGATCAGGATATTCAACGACGGCCCTGAGGTGTCTTTCAGAGGATCACCAACAGTATCACCGACTACTGCAGCCTTATGGGTGTCTGTACCCTTCCCCCCAAGATTTCCAGCCTCAATATATTTTTTCGCATTATCCCAAGCGCCGCCACTATTCGATGAGGAGATGGCGATAACGCCACCGGCGACAAGAGAACCGGCAAGCACACCAGCTACCGCTTGAATGCCAAACAGAAATCCAGTGATCAGCGGGGTTCCCATGATCAGTATGCCCGGTGCAATCATTTCTTTGAGCGCAGCTTGAGTTGATATGGCGACACATTGCTCATAATCCGCTTCAGCCTTTCCTTCCATAAGACCGGGAATCGTCCGGAATTGACGTCGGACTTCTTCAATCATCTTATAGGCCGCCGCCCCCACCGATTTCATCGTCATGGCAGAAAAATAGGCAGGTAACACGGCCCCAATAAACAACCCGGTATACACTAAGGGATCCAGCAAATTAATACTGCCTAATAGATCAAAATCCTGGCCATGTTGCTCCTTGAGCAATAAGTCTGCACGGGTGAGAAACGCTGCGAACAGAGCCAACGACGTCAGGATAGCTGCACCGATGGCAAAACCCTTCCCAATGGCAGCCGTCGTATTTCCGGCAGCATCCAACACATCCGTTCGCTTACGGACGTGTTCCGGCATGCCGGCCATTTCAGCGATACCCCCGGCGTTATCAGAAACCGGTCCATAGGCGTCGATTGTGAGTGCAATCACAAGTGTCCCCAACATACCAAGCGAGGCGATTGCCACGCCGTACATGCCGGCCAACATCCACGGGATATAGATGGCGAGACCAATGGCGAGATAAGGACCGACGGCACTCTGATAACCAAGGGCCAAACCAAAAATGATATTCGTGGCCGAACCCGTTTCACACGATTTTGCCACCTCACGCACAGGAGCATAATCATGAGAGGTATAGTATTCAGTCATCAATCCCACAGCCAGCCCCGCAATCAACCCTGCCAGGAAGCAAAAATACACGCCCAGATCGGTGTATGTCTGCCCACCAATCTCAAAAGTATCCGGAAGCATGGCCTTGGTGACAAACAACATCACCACGGCCATCAGTGCACTGGAGATGATCAGCATTTTTTTCAATGCAGGACCAACTTGGTCCTCGGAATTAACCTTGATCATCATCAGAGTGAGGAGGCTCACAGGGATTCCGATCGCAGAAATAAGGATCGGATACAACAACGCATCAACCATTCCGGAAAAGGCGACCGCGCTAATTACCATCGCAGCACAGGTGCTTTCAGCGCAGGAACCAAAAAGATCGGCTCCCATTCCCGCCACATCACCGACGTTATCGCCCACGTTATCGGCAATCACCGCAGGATTACGCGGGTCGTCTTCCGGAATCCCCGCTTCAACTTTTCCCACCAAATCGGCCCCAACATCAGCGGCTTTTGTGAAGATACCGCCACCCACACGAGCAAATAACGCAATAGACGAACCCCCGAGACCGAAGCCGGCTATGACTTCCATCAATATATGGGTCGGGAGTTGAGACGGCATGATACTTTTGAGACCAACATAGATAATTAATAATCCTAAAACCGCCAAACTGACCAATGCAAACCCCATCACAGAACCCGAATGCAGGGCGACATTAAATGCAGTAGAGAGGGATTGGTTGGCAGAGACAGTCGTTCGGACATTCCCTTGTGTGGCGATCTTCATTCCGATGAAACCCGATGCGATTGAAATGATGGCGCCAAAGATGAATGCAATAGCCGTGTACAGCCCTTCATTCACGTAATCGGTGTGATGATCATCAATGAGTACTGCAATGATTGCGGCAAAGACCGCCATGAAAATGGCCATAATTTTATATTCCTGCTTCAGGAATGCCATAGCCCCCGTGGCAATAGCCGAATGGATTTTCGCCAGACGCTTCCGGGTTTCCGAATCTTCGACACCCATATCAATGGGGATCTTCAAAACCGACGAGGAGTAATAATACGCGACAGCTAATCCAAGGACGGACAAAGCTAAAACAATAGTTACCGACATGTTGGGAATATCTCCATTGTTAGGTAAGTGACCAGCCGTGAATTGTTAGCACTGTCTCAACAGGAACTAAAGAGGATGGGACAGTTGAATTCCGGCAATGGGTAAGACCAGAGACAAAACCTAAGGCCCTATCGTCTATTTCTCCACAGAGAATTGCGCCATTCCCGAATCAACTTCCCTGTGTCGTTCTAGCTGGGAGACAAAACAGCGCGCGAGGGATTACCCTAGACCGACCAGACACGACCAGACCATCGGCCTGATTCAAACATGCGTCATACCGCCGTTCCGCCAGCCATCAACTCATGTTCATTGATGACAAGCGCTGAATTTTACCTGTCTGGGCAACAATGTTCAAGGTAAAAACCCTAATAACCATTTTTTAGTAACCCCGTGACCAAGGTCAAACATGAGGGATGCTTCAGTCTCCTGCTCACTACTTCATCAGAACGGTTTTCTCCTGTCCACTCCTGCGGCACCGAACGCTCTAT
>JAGQKG010000499.1 GCA_020430245.1 Nitrospira sp. | reverse complement strand
GTCCGGGTTCGTCTCCACGTTGTTCCACCACATGTATTCCTGCCCTTTGCTGAACAGCCACGTCGACTTGTCCGCCATCGAGCAGGTTTGACACGCCAAACACCGGTTGATGTTAAACACAAAGGCAAATTGCCATTTCGGATGCCGCTCCTCATACGGATACAGCATCTTCCGTCCTAGGTGCCAATTATATACTTCTGGCATAGTGATCTCTCCTTCGTTTAAAGATAGCAGTGTTCATTTGTTTACCATTTTGCCACGTCATATGTCCGACTAACGCATAAGGGAGGCTGGGGGGAGGTGTAAGCAATGTTTCTTTCTAGACGCGACTCCAGAAAAAAGATCCCCCAGCCTCAAACTTCTCTTATACCTTAATCTTAATATGGTCACCCTTGAGCCACTTGATCATGAACTCATTCTCCTGGCCCGGGGTGAAGCCCGTGCGCACCGGTTCCCACGGCCCGCGGCCGCCGATCCCACCGTCCTCCGCCTTGGTGATCCGGATCAGACATTCCTTCGGCACCGTGTTGACCGCGTGGTTATCCACTTGGTACCCAAATTTAAA
>JAGQKG010000498.1 GCA_020430245.1 Nitrospira sp. | reverse complement strand
AGAAAACGTACTTCTGGAATCAACACGCATATAGGGGGAACGCGAAAAAGCGTGCCGAACGATCTCTTGGCAATTAAGGATGAAAGAACCGATGCTCACGCGATTTCCCTTCCACGTCAAACTCAGACCGAAGGGTTCGATAGTGAATTCATATGGGGATTACCGATGTGGAGGAAATGTCAGATATCCAAGGTCATTGGAAATTTCAGAAATAAGTCGAACACTCGACACTGGATTCGTTAGGAAGACTTCACGAGGACATACAAATGACGTGAGGAACGGACTAGCACGACCAGCACAGCCTGGGCTTTTTTGAGCCGTTGATACCATGCGGAATACTCACTGACGGATTGCACCGGATGCTTATTCAGTTCAATAATCACATCTCCTTCAATGATCCCGGCCAATTCAGCAGCACAACCTTCTTCAAGGAATGAGACGACCGCTCCTTTGGTGGCAGGATTCAGTCCATATTCCTGAATGGCCGCCTGATCGACATCGGCCACTTCCACCCCGGCCAGAGCATGTTCCACGCGAGTTGTTCGGGTACGGCGCGCCTGAGGGATC
>JAGQKG010000497.1 GCA_020430245.1 Nitrospira sp. | reverse complement strand
GTTGGTATTTTGCCACGTCTGAATGGAATACTGAGTAGTCTTTGTCATGGTGATTCTCTCCTGCCGTCATCCCGAGAGCTATGCCGCAGTACCATTCCAAATGTTTTGTTCTTGAATCTCATTAAGATAGTCTCCAGCAAGCGGGCTTCCGGTTATCCCTCTCTCCATTCCATGGTTCCTGTCACGATTCATTCAGATTCATTGATCTTACCTATACTCTCCTATACTTTTCCGCCAAGGCATCTTCCATGTCGGAGTGTCCTTCAAAAGCGTTGAGGAAAAGCCACGATTGTTGAGTAAATGCTGCGTAAGATTCACCACGAGTTTGGTTTTGGTGTGCTAATTTTTCTCTCAAATCCCTCCTTTGATCCTTCCCAGACAGCTATGACATGGTGTGAGATGGTTTAACGGATTGTTTGGATCCAGGCCATGGCGTGAAATCTCTAAGTCTGCAGTCTACCAATGGAATTTTGATATTTCATATGCCAAATTTTCTTCCTTTTGTTCCGAAATGATGGGATTCCGTTCCTAAGACATCTTAACGAAGAGATCCTGGCGTGTTTGGACTTA
>JAGQKG010000496.1 GCA_020430245.1 Nitrospira sp. | reverse complement strand
TGTGGTCGGGTTTTTCAGTTTTTTGGGGCTTGCCACCTTGCTTTCAAGCTTATTGGAAACCTGATCATTGATCGGTTTGTGGACAGGATCCTCTTCATGTCCGCTCCAGCCCCCTCCCATACCCCTCGCGGGCCACTTTTCCTTCCAAGAAAATTTCTGATTGCCTACTAATTGAGGGTAGGGTAGTATCGTTTTTGCTCTCATTTTTATCTTATGTCGTTGAGGAAAGGAGGCGCTATGGGATCACAAAAGACGTCTAAAACGGATCGGGTGGGGACATTGGATCAGGATATTACCCGGATACGTCAACAGTTAGAAATCTTGAAAAAATTTCTGATAGATGAGCCTTCCACGGTCGCTTTAAACGAATTTGATTCCGCTACAGAAGACATTCTCGCCGATGCGTTAGGCAGTTCCTCTCCGCTCTTAGATACCTATGATTATGCCCAACTTGGAGAGGCAGCGGGGTTGATGAATCTTTCTGAAGAGGCACCGGAAGGCACCACCCACCAATCACAGCGGGAAACGATCCGGCAACGGCAGCGAGTGCTGGAAAGCGCGATTGCGGATCT
>JAGQKG010000495.1 GCA_020430245.1 Nitrospira sp. | reverse complement strand
GGTGTTGATTTACCACATTCAACCGGGTCGTCCCACGCAGAATGCCTTTATCGAGCGGTTCAATCGTACCTATCGGAATGAAGTCCTCAATCTCTATCTGTTTCGCAGTTTGGAGCAGGTGCGTGAACTCACGGCAGAGTGGATCACCATCTATAATGAACACCGACCACATGACGCGCTACAGGGGGCGGCTCCGTGTACCTATCACAACCCAACACCGGAAAACTCTACTTATGAACTGTCCGCTTGACGGGGAAGCTTACAGTGTTACCCACAGACAAATTAGAAGCAAATAAATTAATATCCCTGAAAGTGCTTAACGATTATGCAAAATAAAGGAATTTCTGGTGGCATTAAGGAATGTGAAACGTATCTATTTGGATAATTTTAGAAGACGAAATGGGACAAGCTTATTGAAGGAAACAGTCAACACATCAATTTTTGAATAAGCTTGCCAAATGATTATGAAAAGCAAGTTACCCAATGCACTGGTAGGCTTCCATGAAATGAGGCAACAAATTTTGTGAATCCATGCGTCTTTTTATTTTTGAGAACCTAGAGTTATAATCTTCTCA
>JAGQKG010000494.1 GCA_020430245.1 Nitrospira sp. | reverse complement strand
GGAGCTTGTGGCTTCGCTTCGTTGACCGTTAAGGTGCGGCCGCCAAACTCAGTGGAATTCAGGGCATTAATTGCGGCTTGAGCTTCCTCGGAGGAAGACATTTCCACAAAGCCGAATCCTCGGGATTGGCCGGTAAATTTGTCGCTAATGACATTAGCCGATTGCACCGTACCGTGTGCGGAAAATAAATCGGTAAATTCTGCTTGGGTGGCGGAATACGGAAGACCGCCGACATACAATTTTGAACCCATGGGGTTCCTCCTTTAAATAGATGATGTGTCTTAGGCTCGAGAAAGGGTAATCTTTGGGAAGGAACAGGCCGCGGACGCTGGAACTGAGGCGACTGAGGTCAGACTTCCGAGGAAATTCTCGGGCAAAATCACACCTTGAATAAGGGCTTAGTAATTTATGTTCCTTATAACCAAGCCCACGGTTATAAGTGTCATCACCCTAGCACATCTTTTTGATAAAAGATAGCGGTCTTGTACACCATTCAGGATTGAGGTTTAAAAAACTAAGAAAATCAATGATTCAAACGAAGTATCCCTGGTTCATGGTTTTCCAGTGTGGCCAAG
>JAGQKG010000493.1 GCA_020430245.1 Nitrospira sp. | reverse complement strand
CTCTTTGCCGTAGGAGACAATCTTAATCCGATCGGATTGCACCCCTAGATTTACCAAATAGGCCCGAGCGGCTTCGGCCCGCTTCTGCCCAAGCACCAGGTTATAATCGTGCGTCCCCCTTTGGTCACAGTGCCCCTCAATCGTCAGGGCCTTTCCAGGGTTCGCTTGCAACCATTTCGCCCCTTCCTCAAGGTATTGAGCGGCGCTGCCAGAAATATTCCAACTGTCAAAGGCAAAGTAAATATCCTGGACCTGGCCGTGTTGGGTTCCCATAGGATTATTGACATACGATTCAAATATTGAGCCATTCGCATCGGTTCTCCCAATTCCTACTGAACCCCCAGGTTGCTTGCCATGGCCATAGCCTATATTGGAATCGGGGTCGACATACTCGGGAGAAGGACCACCATGTTCCTTCATATACGTTTCCGCCCAGGCCGAAGGATTTACCCCGCCTGGAGAGGAGCCAACCTGCGTGGTCCCGGTTTTTGACGGATCACCATAAAATTCCCGATTGCTACCTCCCTTTTTCAAATAGGCATTTGCCCAAGCTTCCGGATCGGGGTTCTGACTCGAC
>JAGQKG010000492.1 GCA_020430245.1 Nitrospira sp. | reverse complement strand
ATCGACACGAGCACAAGCCCTATTAGAATGTGGAAGTTCCCCGCCCCATTCAAGGCTTCTTGGGGGTACGGGAATTCTGGCTAAGGGAGGTATTGTCAACTGAATTTTACGCCCAGATGGAAAAAGTTTTCCCTCTCCCCTTATGCACACACCGCGTCCTGCCAAATCTGAAAGGCTTTCTCTTGTAAGAGCCGATAGTTGACTGCCTGCATCAGATGGCGGCCAAGACGAAAGAGAGTTTGTGTGAGTCCATGAAATGTCAAAAACCACTGAGCTTGAGTCGGTGAAATCCTCGCATGTGACGTTCTGGCTGGCGCGTCGGTTCGTGCGAGACTTCCATTTGATTGTTCGCATAGACTGTGTTGGTGTGAGTCATCATGGGCATGGTCGTATGATATGCCGCGTCATAACTCCGGAGTTTATCAGTAATGAGCTACCGCGGTTCACTCCCTTGGCCTTTGAGTAAGCGACGGAAACAGTGTTCCGTCGCGCACTGATTACGACGGCGTTGTACGAGGATATCAATCACATCACCATCTTGATCGACCGTGTGCCACAGGTACTGCCGCTGCTCTTGAA
>JAGQKG010000491.1 GCA_020430245.1 Nitrospira sp. | reverse complement strand
AGAGCCAGGGGAACGCCACAGGAGTGATGAAGCTGGAAAGCGGGCGGAAACCACGCCATGGCATTTGGGTCCGACTGACACAGAGGCAGTTGGGATATTTCGGTAGCCTCGCAGGCCTGAACTAACGCACCCTGTTGAGAAATCTCGCACCACCACAGGGCCCCCTGTGACTCCCAATCCAAAGACCCCGTCACACCATGCGCACGTAACGTGGCCCCATAACCTTTTCGCACAGTGGCCAGCCACACAAAGGGAAACCCACATGACTGCACAAGACCATCACAAATCTGCGTTAGACACACATCCATACTCTGGCCGGCAACCAGTTGCGATTCGAGACTCTGCATTAATTGCATCAAAGGCTGGGAGGAAGAATGCCCTGCTTCAAGGGTCAATCCCCAATGCCACGCCGTTACCTTCCGGGACTGATCGGACATGGGGGTCACCACGCACGCGACTTTCCTCGGTGGTCTTCCTACCGGGAGAATCGTCAGCCTCCGATTCAAGAACGGAGGGGGAGCCTCAAGCCCGTGAAGATGGATTCGAAGAATTCTCCATTCCTCCCGAGCGATATAATCGGC
>JAGQKG010000490.1 GCA_020430245.1 Nitrospira sp. | reverse complement strand
AGATTCTAGTTAGACAGGGGAAAAAAGACTAGCCATTTCTGAATCAAAGGACTTCAAATCGGGGCAGGAAGAGCAGTGTGGTATAACCAGATATTGGTTGGTGGAGATTCTGTTGTGTAATTATTGGTTTTTATCGGTTAGTGGACTTTTTCCTGAAGCCTACACTATGCCTACAAATTTTTTCTTGAGAAAGTTTTCTCAGGAAATAATCTGTGTAATAGTTTGATTTATAAGATAAAAAATGGTGGGCCGTGTAGGAGTCGAACCTACGACCCGCTGATTAAGAGTTGGGTGAGTTTTGGTTGCTATTTCCAGCTTATCCTTGTCTGTCTTATAACTGAAACCATGCTCCTTGCGATTTTCCCAGCCCCTCCTAGCTAGAACCATCCTGCCAAACAGGTTTGAAAACAGGTTTTGCAAATATATTTTACGTGCAGTAGGATCTCTGCCTGGTCCCTCTGGTGATATTTTTCTTAATGAGGCTCTCATGCCGCCGCCTGTGAACCAAAGAACCTTGGAGAGCGTACATCAGATTTCTTCGGTAAGAGAAACACTGATCAATCCCTTGATGAAGGACTTAGG
>JAGQKG010000048.1 GCA_020430245.1 Nitrospira sp. | reverse complement strand
CGTAATAGCTCTCCGCATCACAAAACGCCTCAAATGGCGGCATGCGGATGGTATCGGAGCCTTGCGCGTAATAGGCTTGGGTTCCGCCGTGACGGATATCCGCCTTGAGAGAGGCAAAGAACCGTTCGGCATGCTCGATGCGTTGCACGGGATGGAAACGTGGCTCGGGCTTGGCATAGTAATGTACGGGCAGACCTTCAATCTGCTCAACGTTGAATACAGTGTAGCCCTTCATGAAGTGGATTTCACGCTCGGTATCATCGCCGGTGTGCTCATCGGTTTCCTTGCGTGTGATGGAATTGGCATACACCACAAGGGAGCCCTTCTCGCCTTTGCGAACATGTCCGCCCAGCTCCATAGACTGGCGAAAAGTCATCCAGATTGGGGCGGCGAAGCCTCCGGCCATTGCTGAGGACCAGAGCATCAGGATATTAATGCCCGAATAAGGCGTGCCGTTGTGACGCAAGGGCCGGGTAATCTTTCCGGCTGCATGCTCGGCGTTCCACGGTTTGGCCCAAGGCCGGACGCCTTGTTCAAGATCGGCAACAATGCGCTCTGTCACACGGGTGTAAATGTCCTGCCGGGATGTTTCTCCCTTGTGAGTGCTTGGGTTGATGGTGCTGGTTTTCATCTTGTCCTCCTTTTTGAAGTTGGTGTTTGCTCTCTCACGAGGAACGGAGAGCAAAACCAACCCGGAGGAAAATGGAGGACGGCGCGACACGGGCGGCGGGCGGGCTGAAGGGACCGGATTGCACAGGATTGCCCGTGACAGAAAGCCTTGGCTCTGGCGCGGCCTGTGCGGGAGCGAAGGTTTGAAAACGCCCGGTGGGCGGTCGCGCCTGAAAACCTGTCCCCTCAACCATCCACAAGGGATGAGGAAGGCGGATATTAGGAACCAATGCGTGATTAAAAACTTGTAATATGTACGGCAATGCCGTACACTTAAAGAAGATGATTATCCGATCCGTGCGCCACCGGGGTTTGAAGCGCCTCATAGAAGACAATCAGACCAAAGGCTTGCGGCCCGACCTGGTGAACCGGATACGCAATATCTTGACCGCGCTCATCCTGGCGGAAGATATGGGCGAGTTTCGGAGTTCGGCTCCTCCGGGATGGCGAGTGCATCAGCTTTCAGGGGACCGGAAGAATACCTGGAGCGTGTCAACCTCAGGGAACTGGCGGATCACGTTTGAAGAAGAGGACGGGTATGTGGATTTGATAAATTTGGAGGATTACCACTGATGAAGAAAAAAGGCATAAACATCGGCATGAAGCCTGCCCATCCGGGCGCCTTCATTAAGACCGAAGTGATTGAGGAACTGGGCCTCAGCGTGACCAAAGCCGCCGAAGTGCTTGGCGTTCGCCGGGCCACGCTATCGGACTTGCTGAACGAAAAATCCTCGCTCACCCCGGAAATGGCGCTGCGGCTGGAAAAGGCATTTCACCTCAGTATGGATATGCTGCTGAGGATGCAGGCCTGGCATGACACCGCCGAAATGCGCAAGCAGGCCGGGAAGATTAAGATTTCTCCGTATGTACCGGCGTGAAAATGGCGGATAAATTTTTATAATCTATATTATCACTCAAAAAACTTGAGCTACTTGGGGAGATTAGAAACAGGGGGTTATCTACTACATTCTGAACATTTACGATAAAAATCTTCTTCCTCAAGTTCTTGAACTTTAATTGGAGCGTCCTCGGGTAACATAATTAAACTCCCATCTCGAGCATCTCTTATCGTAGGTCTCCCACTATTCGAAATAAACCAATCTCCTGGCTTTGCAAAATATGTTTCGCCAGTATTTTGATTAGTAATTATTTTATGTTTTACGCCACACCCTATAAGGAATAATAAAAAAAACCCCGTGACAATTCCGATAAAAACCCGCATATTTTTACCTCTTTAATTGATATTACCTAGCACAATTTGGCTATTTTTATCATACTATGAGGATAAATTTCCAGAATAACGGTTATCACTCCTACTTCATAAAGCAAACTCCACCCACAGCGGAAAATGATCTGATATGCGATGAGAGATCGAGGTCCGGCTGAGATTAGTGTCTGTATAGACATAGGGCTGAAAATCAAAATTGCCCCCTGTTGCTACCGTGATATCCTTGAGCGCTTCGCTTCCTGAGCGGAACCAGGCAATCTGATCGTAAAAATTATCGTCAGAAGGATCATCCGGATCATCAAAGATCGTTCGTGGCAAATTTTTCAGTTCATCGGGAATAGTCAAGCCCGTAGATGTGAAGGCATCAAAGAGCGGACTGCCCTCACGATCAATATTAAAATCTCCCAGACAGAGCAGATTATGATGGAACCGGTTGGTACGTTTGGCCCAATCATGAAAGAGGTCCGCAATTTCTTGTAATTCAGGAATCCGGTCAGCTTCCCGGTCCCCATACCAAATGTGCAGAGTGACCAAGATAAAAGTGGCTGAGCCTCGTTGAAAACTCACCGCATAAGGAGTCCGGGCAAATTGCTTACGCAACGATCCTTCACCAAGGACATTCAGCCGCTCAGGAGGCACCACCAGTTCCCCGGCTAGGCCCGATGGACGCACCCTCGAACGGTCGAAGAGAAAGGCCAGGCGTTCATCATGGCCCGCTTCCCCGAGGGTCACATCCGTCATCAAAAATCCCCAACTCTCCCCAAGAAAGTGAACCGTATCGCGGAGTGCACGAAGATCGCCTTTGACTTCCTGGATGGCAATCACATCAAACCGGGACAGGATTTCAATGATCGCTCGCAATCCCCGAAGATCGCGCTTGGGGCTATCGCTACTGGCAGCAGTCCATTTCCGTGTCAAAGACGCAAACGAGCGGATATTCCAGGTCGCCAGCAGCAGATTGCCCTCTTCCTTAGCAGGAATCTGTTGAGTGAGAGCTTCCGCCAAGTCCGTTAAATCTCTTTGAACGGCAACAGGCGGGGTATCTACAATCGTGGGCATCTTGGGTATGTCGCAATGAATCTGTTCGCTAACCGAAACTGGCACTTTTACGGATTTGTATGTCCATGTCACGCTAAAACTTTCCTTCAATAAAAGCAACCAGCGGACAGTCCTGGCCGATGACCTGGACCGTCCCGTGAATCCCTAAATAGCGACATGACCTATAATTGGGGTGTTTGTGTGAGCCGGTATAGGTATACGACACACGAAGGTGCGGGGATTGCGGCAGAAAAAAAACAGCCCCGATGGCCATGAAAGGTAAAAGTGGAAAGCAAATAATCAGTATGCGTAGCCCCACCCGAAACAGGGCCCTTATACCCCGCCCCAAGAACAAAGATGTTCTAACTTTTTTATAACCTTTGATTTTGGCTTTTTTCATTTCACCTTCTCCTTAATATTTCAGCCAGACCCGCGTTTTACCTTTGAGCTTACGGCCAAAGAGCGGATTGGCGGCAACCCAGTCCGACCAGGGTTTCACCTGGTGAAACCCTGTTTTGCGTGCATGGATCGGAGGCAGATTGCGGATAAACAAAATGGTATCGGCAAACTGCCTGACCTCATCGGGGGTGAGTAAGCGCCGCGCATGCTCACTCACGGATTGGGTTATGGGGTCATTCACGTTATGACCTAAATTGAAGTTCACCGATTTTAACGTCTGATCCCCAAGCATCCGGGAAATAAGCTCGCAGGTTTTGGCCCCGGTTGCCCCGAAGATTTGTTTCACTTCGGTTTGGGAAAGGAGCGTTTCCAAATTTTCGCGGCCATAAACGCGGGCATATTCTTCCAACTCCTGAATAACAAACCAGACCCTGATGCCAAACTCCCTTAATCCCGTTAATGATTCAGAAATATTTTCAATGCGAAAATTGGTCGCCTCATCCAAGAGAAAAAAAACGGGCTTGGTGTTTTGACAGCGGGTAAGTTCGGTAATCGCCGCCCAACCCATCAGGCCCAGCCAGGGGGCAAAGACTTTCATCTTGGTAGGATCGGCTATAAGAAACACGGTAGCCGGTGTGCCCTTTAAATCCTTAAACCGCAAATCACAACCAGCGGTGCTTTCCGCCAGCCATCCAGATGATGAAAACGCACTCAAAGATTGAATCGCCCCTTCCAGGAAGCTGTCCACCTGGCGTGTGTCGTTGGCCGTGAGTTTGTAATGGAGGTCTGCCGCCATGTCGGAGAGTTCGCCATCTAAGATGGCCGATGACATCGCCGTTTTGCAAACCTCAATCAATTGCTTGACGTTGCGAAGCAAACGAAACACTTCACTCAAGGTAGCTTTTTCCGGGCCGTCATGCGTAAGTAAAAACACAACCGCAAACACCAGAATTTTACGGGAGCCGTTTCGCCAGAAACTGTTTTCTCCCGGTGTGGGTGGTTCGGGGTAGAGTTGTAGGGCCAGGGCTTGTGCATCAGCAATCAGGTCTTGGTTCCGATCCGTATTCATCCAGTCATCAATGAGAATTTGCACAGGATTGTAGCGGGCGGGAGTCCCAAGTTTGTCCGTATATAAATGCGCCGGATTGACACAGAACACCTCCTGTTTGTGCTTCTTTCTTCTGATATCAGCGGTCATAACCGCCAAGGTGCCTTTAAAGTCACTGACGATCATTGGGAGAGGCGAATGGCACAGCGCGGGAACAGAAAAAGCGATGGTCTTGCCAGAGCCTGCCGGGGCCAAGGTGAGGCCATGGCACTCCCCATCAAAAAAGATCGGATGTCCACCCAGGTCACATCCGAGAAACACGCCGTCGGTATCATACAAGCCTACCTGTTTGAGGTCTTTCTTTGTGGCCCAGGCAGCCGAACCCTTACGCTCGCTTCGGCGCAGAGCGTCGCGCCGAAGGAGAAAATTATTCAGGCGCACCATGGACAAGCTGATGACTTTAAGACCACCAGCCAGCGTCACAAAGCTCAAAATATACGGAATAAACGGAAAGGCCTGTTGCAACGCCCAGCTCTTCCAGGCGACCCAGGCAAACAGGCCCGTGAGGACGATCACCAGGAAGAGCGAAGGCTGTTCTTTTCGGCTTTGCATGAATCTCAATCTTTATTTTGAGCTACAGCTTGTCCATCCTATGGCTGACCGATAATCTCTAATGGATCGATCACCAGCCAATGCGCATTGGCCGCTTGCCTTGTCCTCAGTGTTGCTTCCCGCCCCTGCCCCTTATTACCTTCCTGAGCCGGGACATGAAACGGCTTGGCATAGGTCTGACCATCCAGGGAGAGCCGTAGCTCTCCCCGCACCCCGTTGGCCGCCCTGCCGCCGTAAAAATTAACCGCCAACACGAGCCTGGCCAGATTAACCGGCACCTGATAGGCAATGGTTTCAAAGCCGTTGATCGCGCGGGGCGAGCGCACCATGTCCTTATAGAACACGCCGGACGCGGTTTCCTTGTTGAGAAACGATAAGGCTGCCTCTCCCCTGCCATTTTGTGAATACAAATCCAGATCACATTCTCCACAATCCCAGCTCAGACCAATCTCGATATTGGGAGCCTGATGAATGTGTTCCGTCGCCAAGGGCGTTTGCGTTATCGGGCGGTCATAAATCGAAGCCGTATCCTCCACCACACGAGGCTTCAGGATAATCATCTCCAGCTTATCTGTGTCTTCCACCGTAAAGGTATGGGCGGGCGGAGACGCATGCGATTGGACCCGCTGCCACAAAGTCGGCAGATCCCCGGTAAAGGTGGCCAGCTTGCCGCCTTGCCCTTCAATATGCAGCGTCCAGAACCGCTGCACGTAATAGCCATGATGATCATTCCGCCGCCAGCTTTCATCGGG
Organism: Nitrospira sp.; assembly: GCA_020430245.1. Taxonomy (GTDB): domain Bacteria; phylum Nitrospirota; class Nitrospiria; order Nitrospirales; family UBA8639; genus Nitrospira_E. Next base: position 17,654 of record JAGQKG010000048.1, on the reverse strand, counting down.
AAAACCGAAATGAATATTCCATTGCGCCAGCAAGGTTTCCTGTCCCTTGATGCCATAGGGAGTTTGCGCTCGCCCATGGGTTAAATGCCCGTCACCCGGAATGCGGCCCTGGCTCATGGAAAATCCACGCTCTGACGGATCATCAAACAACGGCGAGCCCAGCAGGACCACCTGCGCCTTACCCTTGCCCGGATAATTCTGGCCAACAAAGGCCAGGGCCTGCGGCAACCGAATGGCTCCAACCACCGAAGGCTCGGTTCCACCCTGGGGCGGTCTGGCTGCTTTGGCAAAATTGAGCATCGCGCCGACCACCTGCCGGTTGGCCTGGAGTTTGGCCTTGGCATGACGATAGGCGGATTTATTGGGAACCGTGAACATGCCCAAGGTCCGAATATGATACGCATCAAACACCAGGGCGGCTTGTCCCGGCTGCAAGGTATCCGTCAAAAACTGCAACGTGGCTTTGACCTGCACCTCGGCCCGCTTGGCCTCCTGGTACGGGGACAAGCCCAGGATCAGTTCATGTGCCCAGGTCGAACCCGCACACAACAACCATGCCAACACCATAGGGAGAAAAACAGCCACTTTGCTCATAACGCACCTCCTTTATGAATTAATAATTACAGAGGGGATGAATCATCAAACCGCCTGCGCATCGCCAAATACAGGGCCACTTGCTCACTGATATGAACCTCACGCATGGCCGGTATTTGTATCCGCCGTCCCCATAACCCTTTGCGCGGTTCATGGACGGCCTCATGTAGGGCCTTACGGACCTTAATCTCACGCTCCAATTCATCCGATTCCGGGTTTCTCATCGTGCTCTCGCCTGAATAGCGGCCATGAACATGCGCAGCCACCAAGGAGAGTGAGGAGCCGCAAAGCATCTCCGCCAGGAGTTGGACAAAGGTAAAAATGGTGGCCGTTGAATCACTCTCTTCACCGAGCGCCTCGAAATCAATTTCAACTGCGCCAATTTGAAAATTCATGGCAAAAAGGACGGTCCAGGCCAATAGTGCCATAGCAGTCAGGCCCAAGATGGTGAGCATATAGCGATGACGGGAGCGATCACTCTCCAACAGGTCACCTAAAAAATGAATGGCGGCGGACCCGGCAGGCAAGAGAAAAGAAAGAAACCATGCAAGAGAATGGTTTTCCAGGAAAATGGGCTCGGCCTGAGCCATGATGGCTGAATATACATTGGCCGATCCTGCACCAAGCACTAAAACCATAAGGGCAATGGAAAACGGGAATACGATCTGGTCTTTTAGGTCCCAGTCAGCATAGGGGATTTTTTTATGTTCTCCGGTTCCCCGAACTTCGGAAACCTTGACATAGCTCTTAGTATTCCTTTCCTGCTTTTCTTTTTCTTTGAGATGTTCTCCGGTATGGCTGGCCCGTTCATCCAGTTCCCCGCAATCCAGCGTTAACGCTTCCATCTCCCCCGCATACGCTTTATCAAAGTCGTTGGCCGCATGTTCCTTCACTAATTTTGTGGCTTCTTTCGTATCAGGAAAGGTGAGAAGCGTCCTGATAAAGGCCAGACCCGATGCGCGCAATTCTTCGTGGATTTGTTCATCGCGTTCTTTGTACTGATCTTCTGGCTTGCTCATAAGAGGCCTCCTTAGAAGGATGAAAAGCCATGGAATGAATTTCAGAATCCTTATAGCCCAATTAAAGAACGCTTCCGGGAAAGATAGTTTTTCGCTCTACAAATACTTCCTAAAACCCCAGCGGGAAATGAGTAAGGGAACATCGAGGGGTATCAGGACCACGGGTGTATTTGGCCACTGTGGCATGCACATAAAGTTCAATAAATTGAAGCTTGAGTAGACAGCGGCACATAGATCGAGGCCGCATTCCAGTCTCATCGGCCTGCCTAAAGTTTGTGACCCATCGCCGTCCGGCTTCGTTCTCATCGGGAAAAACATCAAAAATGTAGGGGATTTTGAACAGCTCTCCATTCGGTTGACGGATTTCGATCCCCAGGATGTCAGTATCTCGAAAAAACTCTTCGATGGCTGTGATCCAGCCTGCGCTCGACAAATGGGCAAGAGAAACTGCCATGGACCACAAATGGTCGTAGCAGGAAGAACAGGTAAGCTGTTCTTTTGTCGCAGTAAAGATGATTTGATTTTCTGTTCGTTTCGTCATGGCTTCCTCCTAAATTGGATTTCCGGCTCTTTTTACTCAACTCAGGATAATCTCGTTTAGGAAGGCGCATTCCCCGCACATTTCCCGCAGGGTTTTCTAATACGATTGATTGGAATCAGTGTGGATTCACGGGCAAAATTGGATAGATTCATCACCAGCACCAAGGGCTGGCTCAATCTAAGGGATTACTGCGGAAGACCCAGAAAGGCAGGAAGGAAGTTATTTAGGAACTGGACAAATTGGGAATTAAAGAGAGAAAAACCATAGAGTGTTAGAGGCTAGTTTTTTTCCATGTGTCAAAAGCAGCACCTCCCTGGATAATAAAAGGAGCCCATAAAGATATCGGAGCCAACCCCGCCTCCTCTTTTAAGTCTTTGATTGATTGTAATTGAGCGTTCCGAAGCGCCGCAGCAGGAGAAGTCTCCGGAAGTTTTTTGTAAAACGTGACCATTTGTTGAGTCGTGTCCTCATCACTTGCAACCCACAGACTCATCATTAAGTTCGTTGCTCCAGCAAGTGTAAACGCTCTTCGTAAACCAAAGACTCCTTCGTCACCCTGAACTTTCCCAAACCCGGTATGACAACCGGAAAGGACAGCTAAATCACACCCGCGTAGATTCAGCCCTGTTACTTCCAGAGCCGTTAACAAACCAGAATTGCCCCGCTCACCCTCTACGTCATGGAGCCCTGTCATGTTTGCTCCCGCAAAGGCCAGTCCTGATCGTAAAAGGGGATTTTGACGAAAATCGTCCTGTTCATATTCTAAAGAACCAAAAGATTGACTACTCGAAAAATACCCATGAGTAGCGAGATGAAGAATTCGAGGGGCCCCAAACTCATCGATTGTTTTTTTCAATGCTGATTTAGTAGCAGCATCGGCACTCAAAGAGTGCATTCTGGCATTCCCAGGAAAAGTCAGCCGAATCCTTTCGATCTCTTCCTTGGTTTGTGGGAGAGGTGCAAATCCTTTCTCCGCATTTTTTATGTCACCAAATTCCGGGTTAGATATAGTCAATAGATCAAGTTCATGGACACGGCGAAGGGATGACTTGGCAATCAGGTCTTGGCTCGCCGTCAAATACGCAATCGAATATTTCTCGATGAGAAATTCTTCATTGTCATTTATGAGGGCTGAGAAAGGGACGGTATTTAATTCCCAATCTGGATTAATAAAGACTTTTTCAGGATCACCCAAATGTCCGGCAATAGGTACCCACAATTTTTTATAGAGTTCTCGCAGTGCTGCCTTAGCTTTCTGATGGCAGTCCTCCAGGGTATGTATGTCTGGGTTTTCTTGAAGGCACTCATGAAGTTCGGCTTGAATGGCATTTCGGACTTTTTTTATAGAATTTTCTATTTCTGCTCCAGAACCAATATCAACCAGCGATAAGGTCCCGTCAGCAGATAAAACAAACGCCATATAATGGGAGGGTGTGCCAGTTTGAGACATCATCCAATGAAAATTATAGGTAATAGCAAATTCGACCAACGCCGTATCGCCTGGGAGGTTTTCTCGGATGCTTGCTAACGTGGGGCTGGTAAAAGCACTCAGGGTATTTCCACTCTCCAAAATGAGATGTTCTTCAATTCTTTCAATTTCATCTGAAATGGTAGCTATTCGGGTTTTGTACTGACCCAAATCCACATTCAACTCCTGGGGCGTGGCGAGTAGAAGTACGGACAAGTCCTCTAAAAGCTGTTGACGTCGGCCCCAACTGATTTTTGATTCCTCGCTGGTCAATTCCTGTTTTACACGTTCATGAATATTTACTTGTGTCTGTAACACGATGCCTTTTCTTTGCAGGGTCCACTCAAACCCCTGGGTTATTGCAGCCCTATCATTCCTGAAATATTCATTCAAAACCGAAAGAACTCTTCGGAAGGTTTTATTTATGGCTTGGATACAAGCTATTTTTTGCTTTTCGGTAGCAACCGAATTGAACACCGCTTTGATATATCCGTTTTCTATCTGTATGGCTTTTTTAAAATGCTCGAATGCTTGGTCTATATTGCCTAAATGTAAATGGATGGAGGCCAGGTTACTTTCAAAAATACTTACCTCCCTATGGTCCGCACCCAATGATTGCGTCTTTATTTTGATTGCTCGTTCATAAAGCATCAGGGCTTTGGCAAAATTTTCCTGGGATTGGAGACAAAGAGCCAGATTATTGAGAGAATCCGCGATTTCAGGATGAAATTCGCCTAAAATGTTTTCTCTGATTTGTAATGCCTCTTGGAAATATTGCTCCGCCCGTTCATCATGGTTTTGGTTGACATGTACCTTTCCTATATTATTGAGGGTACTGGCAACATAAAGGTTTTTTGGCCCTAAGGTCTTCTTGAAAACTTGGAGCGCTTGTTCGTAGAAACTCATAGCCTTCTTGTGATCCCCTTTTTCCTCAAAGGCTGCGGCCAAATTGCCTAAGGGAATGCCAACATGGACATGGTGTTGGCCGTAAATAGTTTTATTGATGTCTACAGCTTGTTGGTAATGGGAAATCGCACGGTCGAAATCTCCCATTTCTGCATACACATTCCCCAAATGATACAGTGCCCGAGCAACTTCAGAATGTGTGGGGTCGAAATGTTCTTTCAAAATCGTTAAATTCTCTTTATAGAGCGATAACGCTTGTTTAAAATAACCAGTACGCTCATACAACATGGCGAGGCTATGTTGTGCAGGGCAGATATCTAAATGGCCCGTACCATAATATTTTTTTTGAATATGAAACCCTTTTGCACAGAGGGCCATTGCCTCCTTAAAGAATCCTTTTTGTTGATAGATATTGGCTAAACTCACGAATGAAACTCCCACCTCTGGGCGTTCCGGCCCTAACAAGTCTTGTAAAATCTGGAGTGAACGTTTCTGCTTTTGTAAGGCTTGGTCAAAATTTTCTAGATCACTTTCCAGATGTGCAAAGTTTGACAGAAGGTCGGCAACTTGCATGCTGTGGGGACCATCCACTTTCTCGAAAATGAGCAAAGCCCGTTCATTTAATGGATAGGCCAATTTATGTTTTCCTTGTTTTCTATAGAGTTCCGCGATATTCATGAGGGAGCCACCAATATCCTTCTCCGGAAGGGGCCGTTGGTTCTCCCATATTGATAAAGAGCCTTGGTACATGGCCAAAGCGTCATCAAATTTCTCTAAGGTTTTATATAAGCCTGCCAGGTTATTCATCGTACTGGCCACGTTTTGATGGTTCGGCCCCAGCGACGAGATTTGAATTTCTAGAGCACGTTGATACGCATAAAGCGCATCATCAAACTTATTCAGTTTTTGGTACATTTGGGCGGCATTAAACACAGCACAACCCATTTCCGAATGATTGGTCCCTAAAGCCTTTTCCCAAATATCACTGGCACGTTGGAAACAAAGAAGTGCCAGTTCATACCGCTCCAGGGTTTCATAAGTCACTCCCATTTTGTTGAACAGATCAGCCATATCCGAATTTTCTTCGCCGAGTTGTGTGCGGATGTGGATTGCTTGCTTATAGAATGACAAAGCCTGTTGGTACTCTGCTAAGTCATGGTAAAGCTTGGCTATAGTTCCACCAATAATGGCCGTTACCGTATGGCAGGGGCCTAACTGTTCTTTTAAATGCGTTAGACACCAGTCAAAATGATAAAGAGCGCGTTTTTTCTGGTCAGCACCGAGATACGCAAAGGCGAGAAACCCGGTTAATCCTACGGTAAGATAACTCGTCGGTCCGCTCATCCATTTGGTTAATCGAATTAATAGAGAGAGAAACTGGACAAACGTTTTGGCAACCAGTTTGTTCATTTAAATAGAAGGGACTTTCTAAAAGGCAGCCTGGCCCAGGGAAAGCTTTACAAAAAAATGGAATGGCTCCGGTTTGACGAACACATTCCAACCCAGAAAGGTCGGTTCAGCGCTGCCTTTTTTGCAGGTTTGGCCTATGGTTGAGAGCCGAGAGCAAAGCAGAAACAAAAGCGGGTCTCATTAGGGAGCGGGGTCAGAATGTGTTTTTGAATTTGCACCCATTACGAATAAACGATAGTCGATACCTTCCCGCCGGGCTTGTTGCATTTCCTTTTTTTTGAGAAAGGTTCCTAATCCTACATCTTCATAGGAATTCATGGCCCATTGGGACGGCAACTTCCCCTCATTGTCTTTCACCAAGTAATTCAAGTCGGGACGTTTGCGGATTACGTTGAAAACATCTATCAGTTGGCACTCAGCGATCACATGCAAGACTGTTCCGCCAGCACCTCCCATCGGGAGATTGATGTCTACCACTGAATCAATCAGCTCTTTCACTTTGGCCAGGTCTCCGGCAACCGCTGCACATTGAAATTCCCCGTCAATATTTTCCTCTGACATTTTCTCTTCTCTTGAACTACTATCCACATCATAATCTATTTTAAGCGCAGCCTCGCCTCGCGGAGTGCGCTTCTTTAATCCTTTCACGGAAATGGGAATCCTGTCAAAAGAATCCGGCATCTCTTTGATAAAAAATAGAGATTTTGATGAGCCTTTTTTTACCGATTGATCAAATTGCACCAGACTTGTTGCTTGGCCCTGATAGGGAAAAAGAGTTAATTCGGTGAGTTGGTTACCGTTCAAACCAATGGAATGCGCAATATACAGGCGGTGAACAATCCTCTCTCCGATTTTGTCTTGCAGAAAAACCAGCATCCCTTCAAACGGAAGGAGAATTGCCCAACCTGCCCCCCTTACTGTCTTCGACTCTGCTTTAATTTTATAGAAAGAACTCTCCTCGACTTCATAAAACCCTCCTTGGGGCACCAGATGAAGGCCTAGTCTCCGTGGTCGATTTTCCTCTTCTGCCTTCTTTCGTCCCTGATATGTGCCCGTGAAATCCACAGCCAGGACCTCATGAGGCTTTTGCTGTCCGGTCGAAAAATAATTCACTAACGCAAAGGCCGGGAAAAGCTGCTCTAACTCCGGTTCGTGGAAATATTCTGGCAACCGACCTTGTTCACGAAGAAAATCCCGGATGACGCAACGCAGCCAGACCTCTGGAGTCTGCCGTTTGTGAAATTTGGTTGATCGTGATTTTTCTCCATCCACAAATCGTTCGAGCTTATTTCTTGTAATGGGCCAGCCCGTGTCATCATGAGCCCTCCTATCTTCACCATGCTGTATCTTTTTTAGCGAGTGCAATTGATCCAATCGTTGTTCTTGCTCTTCCGTTAAATCCGGAAAATCCAATTCATTAGAAGACGAACAAATTATATCGTAGGCAACGGTTAACCATGAAAGATAGCCTCCGCGCGTATTGGTTTCTTTACTCATTTGATAATCTTTCAGCGCCCATCGCAGGATATTATTTTGGACATGTGAGAAAATGTCTTTCGTCGGATATTTTTCCTTTATCATAATCGGTTCCGAGGAATTCTTTAGTTTTAGGATTTTGTGAACAAATGACTATTGGCATCCCTGAACAGACCCATCAAATAATCAATCTTGATAGCATATACGCCTCAAACCTTGCACTAGGGTCTCTCTGGAACATCCGAATTCAGCCGCCATTTCAGACAAAGTAGATTGACCGGCTTCAATCCGGGAATGGGCCAGGATGATTTCTTCCAGATGTAATTTGTAGGGCCGTCCGATGTGCACTCCGCGCCGCCGGGCGGCCTCCATCCCTTCCCGCGTGCGCCTTATGAGGGTTTGCCGTTCAAACTGGGCGAAGGCGGCCATCACGGTATAGATCAGCTCGCCTGATGGGGTGGCGGTATCGACATTCAGATTGACGATCTGAAACGCGATGCCCCGGTGACGTAATTTTTCCGCCTCCAGTAACGCATCCACGGTGCTGCGGAACGCCCGGTCCAAATCCCACACGACCAGGGCGTCACCGGGCCGGAGCTTCCCAATGACCTCCTGATAGACGGGACGCTTTTTACTCGCCCCGGAGATTTTCTCGACATAGATTTCATCACATAGGGCTTTGAGCCCGTCTTCCTGCCGGTCCTCCTTCTGGCTTTCGGTTGATACACGCAAATATCCGATCTTCATAACATTCCCCTTTCATTAATTGCGGGAAAAGACTCCCCCGCTTGAAAAGGGAACGTTTTTTCGCCAGCCCCAAATTACACCTTCTTTGAAGGACTGACCAGCGCTAAAGGCTTTATAAATGATGGTTTCTCATCTGAGTCCCCACACATACGACGATACCAAAACAAGGCTTCCCTTTTTCGGCCTTGCTTTCACAGATTTCCTTGGGATTTGATTGTTTCGGTTGATGCTGAACACGGCCTGAATCAGGCCGGTGATGCCGTGCATTCAATCGTATTTCATTCGATAATTTTATTGCGGCGCAACAAATCATCACGCAATTTTCTCTCTTTCTTGGGGACTGGCCAATATTAGTCATTAGTGGAATACGACTTCCAGAGTCGGTTTGCAGCCAGGTTCCAAATGAGTCAGTTATTTATTATGCACTCTTTGCTATTAAAAATGCAGTTTGCACTTGACTTTTCTTGAAAATAATTTTCTTGCGCAAAAAGCCAATTCGGCGTATGAATGGATTAGTTTTATGGCCAATAGCGCATGTTGTTCCTCAGGAAGGAGGCGGCCATGTTAAAAACTCCAGGTTTCTTGAAACAAAATTTCACAACGCCCATTTTAGCCGGGCTGATGGTGCTTGCCCCCATCGGCGGTAAGCTCGGGAATATCTTTGGCGGCACCGCCCACGGGCAAGACAGCGCCCACGCCGCCACCCTGCCGCCTGATTTTAACAAGGTGCCGACATCAATTCCGCAAGAGAATAGCAATTGGAGGAATGAGGCTTGGATGAAAGCGGGAGAATATGCGAAGTCAAATCCAGCAGTAGGGATTGCAGTTTATGGACGATCTAGCGATGCTACGGGGCAACAGGTTGGTGAGTTTATTCAGGCCGTCCTTGCAAAACAGGGTATCAATAGCCAACTCTTTCTTGCGGACAGTGAAAGACTAGGTGTAGGTGTTAGTTTTTATATAAAGGATATGTCTTATGGTCCAACTGGCTTAGATAAAGCTGGACAAAACATCAGGACCGTAATAGAACATTTTCCCCAAGCTTGGCCGGATTACCAGGCCTCTGCGCCGAATTATCGACAACCTGGCTAATTAACCAAAGGTCAGTTTTGTATCCAGAGAAGCAACTTTTTTTAATTCCGAGGGAACCCCTGGGATAGGGGCCGCCGCTTTTGCAAAGGCTGTCCCTAAATTAAGGTTGTCGTCATTGGGCTTAATACCTTCTCCCAAGTCCCCCAAACCACTTGCGAATGAAGAAAAAGAGAGTTCTTGTTGTTTATGATCTTCAGTTCGAGTGTTAGCAGCTATGGTCTTTAAAATTTCTGGCGCTTTTTGGTTTGCCGCTACTTCATATGAAATTTCTCTATCTGTCTGCGCTATTTTCTGTGCAAATTCCGCGATAGCATTACTTGAATAATTATTATCCGCTGCTTCCTTAACAAGACCTTCAGCTTCCTTGATAATTTCTTTTCGGCGTTCCTCAAACGGTTGTCTCTTTTCCTTGGTTTTTTCAAGCGCTCCCGGCCCCTCGACTTCTTCCAAAGTCACGCCTGTTTGCTGTAACAGCAAAAGATGTGCGGCGTTATCTTTGTCAAATTTTCCGTTTTTAATAAGGTCTTCCAATTTATCGAAAGCACCCAATACCTTGTTGACCTTATCTAACTCTTGAGCCAACTCTTCCATACGTTGCTCAAGGTCTTTCTGCGCCTGTTTCATCGCAGCCTGCATGGCCTTTTCGTGTTTTTCTTTTTCTTTTTGGGCCTGAAAATTTTGTTCGTTCTGCGCAGCCTGCCCCCGGTTCATGCGCCCGGTTCTTTCGGCCAGATCGATTCCGCCGCGCGCGCGGTTAAGATCGCGCTCAACCAGCTCTTTTTCCTTGCGGGCGCTATGGGTGAGCGGATCTTTTTCCGGATCAATCAACGCCGAGACCGAACCCGTGATTGTGTAAACACGCGTCTTCGGCGGTTCGAATGTGGTCTTGCTATTTATTCCCATCACACACCAGTAAATGTCCCCGTCATACACACCATGGACAGCTCTTCCGGCTATCCTTTGGTATGCCATTATTCTGACAGATATTCCTTAACGGATGATTAATTATGGAAATATACAATTTTATTCAAATTGTATGTATCAGCGATGAACGCTGTTGCTTCGCAGATGGTTAAGACATGCGACCAACCGTCCTGTTTTGTGGGCTAGGGGGCTGTGCGCATTATTTTCTTTACATTTCTGGAAAAACATTATAGAAATACCCTCCCCACACAGGAGGTTGTGCCTGCACATGGAATAGTCTGTGTACAGTAATAACCAATAAAGGGGCCGATCATAACCATGTCGGCCCCTTTATTTATTCCGTGTTCAGACGCGGTCCCCAGAGACCCCGCCTCGCCGCTTTCGCCGCCTGTTCTTCCTGTTGGTAGTAATGGGCCGAATAGAACGGATGATCAAACATCCAACCGGTATTCACCAGCATAGACCCTAAATCCTGGCTACCGACAAAACATTGCATAACATCTGGTATCGGTGGCTCGGCATCCTTGGCAATGCAACGAACCATTTTTTCCGGTCCAATGAGGGCTTCTAATAAGATGGTCGCCTGATCAAACCCAAATTCACCGGACACCGGACCTTGAATGCCCCACAAACGAATAACCCGGTCATCGGAGACTTTCAAGGTACGGCCATCTGTGACTTCCTGCACCTGGATGAGGACCGGCTCACCGGGTGCTGTCAATGTGGAATGCAGTGTGTGGCTGATCGAAGCCTCGTCTTCTCCGGAATATTCTTTAGCAACGCCGGGAGAGACAACAACAGCCAGACACAAAATCAGCCACATGATTCCACGAAACATTTATGATTCCGACTCTCTCTTCTAAACACCCTGCGCAGGCACCCTCCACGCCTTCTGAGGCGTATCCCCAGCATAGGGCAACCATTGCAAAATGAAATCCCCAAGCCATGCACAACCGTCAACTGTCCCATGCTTCGTTGATTGGACATAATCAACGATTTTTTACAACTGAGAAGGGTGCTCCTTGCAGATCCTGTCTTTTCAGGGAGTGATTCGTGACCTATTATGGAAGAATGACCTCTGCGGCGTGTGTGTGCACACAAGACCATCTCCGAGCGCAGAAGGATAGTTTGCGTACCAGCGTATTTTTCTGTCGTCAATAACATTGTATAGCTGGCATGACAAGACCGATAAAACCCTTTGAAGAGCTTGACCAATATATTACGTCGCTCCAAACCACCACGAATGTCGACGACATTGTTCGCATCCTACAAAGCCAAATCGAACAGCTGGGTTTTTCGAAAATGACGTATTGGCTACGGTGGCATCGGCACAACACGAAACGCCCCGTCCTGCTATCCACCTACCCCGAAGCCTTCCTCGATCACTATGCGGAAAACGATTTTCAGAGCCATGACATGGTTGGCAGATTCTCCAATGAAAAAAACACCCCCTTTACCTGGTCTGATATCGCCAAGGAGTTACCGATAACCCGAAAGCAAAAAATCCTGTTTGCGGATAGTTCCGCTGTGGGATTGCGTTCGGGCGGCAGCATCCCCTTCCATGGGCCCAGAGCCGTCAAAGCCACATTCTCGGTGGCCAATGATGTCCAGACCAAGGAATTTGATGATCTTTTTAATCGTCATCGTCATCTGTTGCATCTCATCGGTGCCTACGCGCATGAACGGATCATGCAGCTCGGTCTCGATACGCCGAAACCGCCCCTCGAACTCTCTTCTCGGGAAATAGAAATCCTCTTGTGGGCCGCACGCGGAAAAACCTATTGGGAGATCAGTATGATCTTGAGCATCCAGGAGGACACGGTCAAAAAACACGCCCAAAATATCTTCACCCGCCTCGGGGCCTCCAACATGCCCCACGCTGTGTGCAAAGCCTTGATCCATGGGCTCATCAATCCCTAAAGGCAGACAAAACGTATAATTTTATCACGGTGCCAGCCTCATCACATTCCACAATCGTGCAATAACATTTTTTCACGCCATCACCCACGCTAGGACCTCCTACAACAGACGAGGTGAGCGTGATAGAAATTATTCAAGCTGAACAAGTGGGGAAACAACATTCCCTCGCCGACATGCATAAGGTCCGAAAATGCATCTTCAAAGATCGGATGGGTTGGGATGTGGACATCACCCAGGACGGGTTGGAAATCGACAACTACGACGTCGCACCCACCGTCTATATCCTGGTGCGAGATGACCGCCAGAGAATTGTCGGGGTCTGGCGGCTCACACCGACAACCGGCCCGTCCATGATCCGAGAGATCTGGCCCCAGTTCCTTAAACACTTTCCTGTCCCAGCCAGTGATGACATTTGGGAACTCAGCCGCTTCGGGGTCCATAGCTACGACAATCATCGGCAAGACCATATTCACCATGTCAATGTGGTAACGGCGCAGTTGATCCTGACCTTAATACAAACCTGTATTTTAGTGGATATCCCGTATGTCTATACCATGTATCACAAGGCCGTCGGACGCTCGATCCAGCGCGTAGGGTTTATTCCCGATGCGGTATCACAGGAAGAGCTGGTCGATGGCAAACCCGGTGTTGTGGTGCGCTTTCCGATGAATTCGACCACACTCGAACGAGTGCAACACCGCACGGGATTATCTTCGATGGTGAAGGAACAGGATTTACCGCCGATCCTTCGACAGCGGATATCCGGGATCGTAAACCCGCACAAAACGGTGGCCGCCTATGCCTAAACACCCTCACAAAGTGCGCACGCCACAACCCCGCTCTCATCAAGGGGCATCGCCCGATCAGAGGCGTAGCATCCCACAGACAGGGACAGGCAAGGACGATATCCAACAACTCTTGACGGACCTGCTCCCGGAATTAGTTGCCCGCAGCGGTACGCATCACCTGAGGTACACCACCTATTTCCTGGAAAAAGCCTTAGAAAGTCTGGAAACCCTTGATCACGATGCACACAGAGACAATCGCTCCATGGCTCAAATCCAGACCGTGCGCCCTGACGAACAGCCGAACCAGATCATCGACATCATCAAGCAAGACGGCTGTGTCGTGATAGAGGATATTCTCTCGCACGAGGAACTCGCCCAGCTCCAACAGGATTTGCATCCCCATTTCTCGTCGATTCCGGATTGCGAGGGAGACTTTTACGGACATAACACCAAGCGACTGGGCACCCTCTTTACCAAATCAACCGTGTTTCAAAAAATGGCCCTCATCCCCAGCATTTTGGAAGTGATGGATGCCTTCTTGTTACCAGGATGTTCCGCTTATCAAATTAATCTGACGCAAGCGATATCGATTGGGCCCAAAGAAGCCAAACAAATCATGCACCAGGATGACCCGATGTTTCCGTTCCTGCACCCCGGTCAAGAGGTGATGATTAATTGCATGTGGGCCATTGATGACTTTACCGAAGACAATGGGGCGACAGTCGTGGTTCCCGGAAGTCACCGGTGGCCACGGCGGCAGTCGTTAAATTTGAACTACGAGCATTTACCCCCACATATGGTCACCAAAGGCGTCATGAAGAAAGGCTCCGTCTTAATCTATCTTGGTTCGTTATTTCATTCAGGGGGTGCGAACCGTACGACAACCAGGAAATGTGGGGCGGTTATCAGTTACTGTTTAGGCTGGCTCCGGCAAGCGGAAAATAGTTATCTGGGCTATGATAGAAACGATCTGCAAGTCATGCCCGAAGCCCTGCAACGACTGCTGGGGTATTTCGTGCACGAACCCAATCTGGGGTCGGTCAATGGCATGGACCCGTACGAGTTTCATGTCCGTGGCAACAAGCATGGCGCATTTACGGAATTCATCCCAGAGGCCGTCAAGCCGTTGATCAGAGAACATCTCCAGCACGCGAAAGGCAAGGCGGCGTGAGGACCGTGCAACCAAGAGACCCGTGCCTGTCCAGAACCCGCAGTCGTATCCTCATGCTGAGCACAGTGGTGATCGTCAGTTTGGCGGGGCTTCTGCTTGCCCGAAATGCGGAGGAGGAGAAATCGAATCCTTGTACCAACCCGCTCATCCTCAATAGCCCGCTCGGTGCCAATTGGTTTGCGAATACCTGCCATCGGGAATGGCACAACCCTGTACACGTTCGAAGAGGGACGCGACAAGAACAGCCATGATGGCCTGCGGTGCCGGTCAATCAGGGCCTCACAGAAGCTGCCACTCGATTGACTCGCCGGTCATCAGGGAGACACGCAGGCGGCTCCTTTCAGGCCCCTGGCGTCTTTCGTAAAGCCTCCCAACGGTTCAAAACATAGTGCAGATGTGCCGGCCTGGCGGATTGTATGGTGCCCGCCATCCAGCCTTTAATGGTCTCGGACCCCAGACCCGATGGAGCGTCTTTCGCTCCCCGCATTACGGCATTCGGACCCAACCCGCTCTGGGCTTTGAGTGCATGGAGCCGATCATGTTGTGCCTTCGTGATCTCGCGATAGCCTGACTTGAGGTATCGAACTCGGTTTGCGGCAGGCAACGCGCTCCAGCACCCCAAGACACAATCAAGATGATCCTTTCGGGCCGTACGGCTACGTCCGCTCATCCAGGCTTCAATGGTGTAATGTTCTAATCCATCCGGTTTATCAGGCATCGTTTGTAGCAGCACCCTGGGGCCAACTTTCGTGCGCGTAGACTGTGCTTGCATATCTCGCACATGCTCGTGCGTGACCGAAACAAAGTCCCACTGCGGCAAATGGCTCCATTGGTCCAACACATACTCCAGATGCTTGTGGGGTGCGGTTTTCACCCGACCACTCAACCAGCTTTCAATATGTTTGGGGGTCAGATATACGGGCGCATCTTTTTTCCCTTTCAGCAATCGAATGCTGCCTACCCCTGTTCGGGTCCGATAGTGGTGTAAGGTCTGAAGAATGTCCGGGGTAATGGGAACGCGCATGGCTTTTTCCTCATCAGTGAGCATTGTCGTGTGATCCGATCAGATCACTGCTTGCCCTGCCCGTCAACCAGTCTGACTTGCGCTCGCCACGACAAGCACTGAGTCGCGAAGAACCGCAGAACTCCGCCATTTTTAACGCTTTCTTAAACCATCAGTTGTATTCTGGAAATAGATACCGCTCCTGCGCGTATCGCATCGGTCTGTTTCGTATCGGATCGTGTTCCCCGCCTGTTTCCCGGAAACACGCCGGGATGCTGTTAAAACCATCATGACCCTTTCTTCATGTACCCAAGGCTTGAACAGCAACGTTTTTGGTTACCATGCCTTTGGATATTGAAAAATACAGACAGTATGTGGCCGGATATGATTTATCCGAACAGCAAAAAACGGAACTGATCCAGACTGTTTGGGCCATTATGGAAAGTTTTGTCGATCAAGCCTTTGGACAGCATCCCCACCAACAATGCGGCATACGGCTAGGATTTAGTGATTTACAACACCCCCTTGAATCCCTAGAATCGAAGGGAAGCCAACCCTTAGAGAAGACTCGACCGGTCAGGTATGAAGACCTGAAACAATTAGGTCCACCATGAAAAATGCACTGAAGCAACAAGAACACCGGCAACAGGAAGATCGTTCCAAGGCCGTGATTTATTGCCGCGTGTCAGGTGGTCGTCAAGCTAAGGAGGGCGACGGGCTGAATTCACAGGAACGGCGCTGTTCAGATTACGCCAAACAACAGGGTTGGGAGGTCATCAGCGTCTACCATGAAACCGCTGTCTCCGGCAGTTTGCTGGATCGCCCGGCCATGAATGCCATGAGGGATTTTCTGGAAGCGCAATCTTTTAAGGTTTACGTGCTGGTGGATGATATCAGCCGCTGGGCTCGGGAAACCCAGTACCATTTTGCTCTCAAGAAAGCCTTGGAGGAATCAGGCGGGGTCTTGGTCTCGCTTAATCAAAAACTTGAAGATTCACCAGAAGGCAAGTTTATCGAAACCATCTATGCTGCGAATGCCGAACTGGAACGTAATCGCAATACCCGACAAGTCAAAAGCCGCATGAAAGCTCGCATGCTCAATGGCTATTATGTGCATCATCACCCGGTAGGCTACCGGTATAAATTGGTCGAGGGACAAGGCAAGATGCTTGTGCCGGAGGAGCCTTTAGCCTCGATTATCACCCAAGCTCTTGAGGGGTTTGCCTCTGGCCGGTTTGAGTCACAAAGTGAGGTTAAACGGTTTTTGGATGCGCAACCGGCTTATCCAAAAGGGCGCGATGGCGAGGTCCACCTCCAGCGGGTCAAACATTTGCTGACCCGCGTGCTCTATACCGGTTATATCGATTATCCAAAATGGGGCATTCATCTGCTTCCAGGGAAACATAAACCCCTTATCACTTACGAAACCTTTCAGGCTATTCAGGATCGGCTGAATGGGCGCGGGAAAGCCCCAATGCGGAAAGATTTGAATCAGGATTGGCCTTTGAGAGGGTTTGTCGCCTGTGCATGCTGTGGTGCGCCTATGACCGCAGGATGGTCCAAGGGACGCCATCAACACTACCCCTATTATTTTTGTGCCCAGCAAGGCTGCCCAGAACACCGTAAATCCATCCGTAAGGAAGTGCTAGAGGGTGAATTTGAGGTGCTCGTCGCCAAACTTCGGCCATGTCCAAACCTTTTTCATCTGGGCCTGGAGATGTTCAAAGAACTCTGGGAGGATCGACAAGAACACGCCAAACAAGCTCGTGAGGTGATGCAACAGGACCTGCACCGTGTGGGTCAGAAGATTGAACAGTTTCTGGATAGGGTCGTGGAAACCGATAGTCCTGCGCTGGTTGAAACCTATGAAACCAGAATCAGAGAATTACAAAAACAGAAAGTGGCGATGGATGAAAGAATCAAGAATTGTGGTCGCCCCTTACAAAGCTTCGATGAAAGTTTTCGAACCGCCTTCGATTTTCTAGGAAACCCCTGTAAACTCTGGAGTTCTGACCGTTTGGAGGACAAGCGCATGGTTCTCAGATTGGGGTTTGCTGAGAAATTGCTCTATGCCCGAAATGAGGGTTTTCGAACCGCCCAAACCGCCCTGCCATTCAGGCTTTTAGGCGATTTGAGTGGTGGAAAGTATGATTTGGTGGAGGGCACGGGAGTTGAACCCGCGACCCCTACGTTGCGAACGTAGTGCTCTCCCAACTGAGCTAGCCCCCCACACATATTTTACAAACCTTTAGCCTACCTAAAATCCATGCAAGGAATCACAGACGTGTCAGTATACCGAAATCAACAGGATCTTGCATCTCTCTATGTTCTCAACAGACATTTTTTCTTTGAATCCTCTAGCAATTCGCTATACGGAATGAATAAGACTCACCCGACGCCCATCCCTGGAAAGCCGGCCTTCCGCAAACCACTGCAACGCTTTAGGGAAAATCTCATGCTCTCGTTTCAAGATCCGTTCGGATAAGGATTCTTCGGTATCATGATCGAGAATGGGAACGGCTTCCTGAATAATGACCGGACCTTCATCCACACCTTCTGTTACAAAATGAACTGAACAGCCACTTACTTTCGCCC
>JAGQKG010000489.1 GCA_020430245.1 Nitrospira sp. | reverse complement strand
ACCGTTCAAAGCATGGGTGAATTGATGGTCCACACCAAGGTCTACACGGTTCGTGGCAAATAGTACTCCGAATCCAGAAGGGTTCAGGGTCCGGCTGAATCCAACGGTCAGATGAGAGCGTTCCCACTTTTTATCAAGAGCCACCTGGAACAACCAGAGCAGATTGGTGTCTTTGAACTTCTGCCCATTTCCATCGAGAGTGGTCCAGACATAGCGTAATCCGCCGGAGCCGGAAAGAGACAACGTTTCGAAGATTTGTTGAGCAAATCCCAGCTCAACCCCCGGACCATGCGCGCGAAATCCATTTTGAGGCACATGATAGTTCGCATACGACGCGGTCCCATGAACATGGAGTTCCTCCGTCCACTCATAGTCCGCACCGACGGTTCCGGCGTGGACCTGGTAGTCTCGCAAAGTGGAATTACCTTTCCGGGTATAGGTCACATCGGTATATTGATAGCTACTCTGCCCGGTCATTCGCTCCGTGAGGAACCGATCCCATCTTCCCCGAACATTTCTGAAATTTCTGGGGATCAGGTTCGTCACCACTCCGGTTTCCTGCAATTCGCCCAACAACGCAAT
>JAGQKG010000488.1 GCA_020430245.1 Nitrospira sp. | reverse complement strand
AACTCAAAGTGATACGGCGCATGCTGGAAGAAGGGCCGGAAGGCTTTGAAGGCGGTATGAACGCCAAAAAATATATGGGCATCACACACACGTCAAAAGCGACGGCAACTCGGGACTTACAGGATCTCGTCGAGAAGGGTGCGCTTGTTCCTTCTGGCGGCGGGCGAAGTACGCGCTACGA
Source organism: Nitrospira sp. (assembly GCA_020430245.1). Taxonomy (GTDB): domain Bacteria; phylum Nitrospirota; class Nitrospiria; order Nitrospirales; family UBA8639; genus Nitrospira_E. The sequence goes on along the minus strand of JAGQKG010000488.1, from coordinate 408 downwards.
ACTGAAACTTGGTGGACACTGATCGGATTTGACGGATTCACATAAAATCAGGCAAACCAGACTCGAAAAACGTATCAAAAGCCTCGAAACACAATGGGCGACCTCAGCGCCGAACTCGAATCCCCAAAATCTCAGAATTTTTAGTTGGTGAGACATATTGCACTCTATATAATTGCAGATGAAAAAGAAAAGATTCACCCATATTCTCTTCACCAAACTTCTACCCTCTTACAATATAGAAATACCCAACTAAACAGATATCACTAAAAAACCCCTAAAAAAAAATCATTGCCAGCTGCCTGCCATCACCTAAAAGAACTAAGAATCGAAAAATAAATGAAAATTAAAACATTAGAATTAACAAACTACCCTCCAATCAAGAAATTGCGCATTGAGAACATGGGGAAT
>JAGQKG010000487.1 GCA_020430245.1 Nitrospira sp. | reverse complement strand
GCAGGCGTTTTGTAAATTCCCCGAATTTTAAAACCGACTGGTTGGTGACGGTGACCTCCGCCGTCTTTCGAAGAATTTCACTCAGAGCGATGCGGAACAGTCGGGAAAACTGTTGATGGATGACGTCAAGAGTCGGCATTCGGCCACGGACCACCCACTCCTGATTTCCCAGGTCATAGGCCACGGGTCCGTCCGTATCAGCCGGAGCTTCGACCGCCTGCGGCTCGGTCTCAATTTCTCCATCGGATACCCCTCTCAAAAGGGCATCGACTTCATCCTGACTAAGAATTTTTTCCATCGGTGATTAGATATGAACCGTGAATAGCTCGCTACGATCAATCCAAAAGAACACCCCGGCGACACATGGCGTCTTTCTTCCTCATGGTTTCCATTATCTGTTTCAAGTGCCCTTTTTCACCGCATGACCGTTTCCACGACTTATTGAATAATAAAGTCCGTGAAATAGACATTCGCGACCTTTCCTTTGCTCATCAAGGTATTGACCCGCGCCATAATTTCTTCCCGAATTCGTCGTTTGCCATTCACGGTCCGTAACAATTGCGACTCTTTGCTACTCAACAACACCAACA
>JAGQKG010000486.1 GCA_020430245.1 Nitrospira sp. | reverse complement strand
CGTTGTTAGGCGAATTACAGGAAACCGGAGTGGTGACGAACTTCATCCCCAGGAACTACAGAAATGTTCGGGGAAGTTGGGATCGGTCCCTCACGGAGCGAATGACCGGGCAAAGTAGCTATCAGTATACCGATGTGAGTTATACCCGGAAAGGTAATTCCATTTTGCGAGACTACCAGGTCCACGCCGGAACCGTGGGCGCGGACTACGCGTTGACGGAGCAACTCCGTGTTCATGGGACCGCGTCGTATGCGAACTATCATGTGCCTCAAAATGGATTTCGCGCGCATGGTCCTGGGGTTGAGCTGGGATTTGCTCAACAAATCTTCGAAACGTTGTCGCTTTCCGGCTCCGGCGGATTACGGTATGTCCGGACCACACTTGATGGGAATGGGAAGAGGGTAACAGACACCAATTTGCTCTGGTTGTTCCAGGTGGCTCTGGATAAAAAGTGGGAACGTTCACAACTGACGGTGGGATTTAGCCGGACCCTGAACCCTTCCGGATTGGGGGTGTTATTTTCCACTGATCGTGTAGACCTTGGTGTGGACCATCAATTCACCCATGCTTTGAACGGTTCTCTTCGGGGGA
>JAGQKG010000485.1 GCA_020430245.1 Nitrospira sp. | reverse complement strand
CACATGGAGGTTCCATCCGTTGGCAACGAAATCCTCGTGCCACCCAGATGCCGGTATGGACGATGGGGCAAAATGGACCGGTTAAATATCCGGTGATTCGGACAAAATCCGACCGTGTGGATGTCGAAGTCATTGGACCTTCCGAAGCCTTGGATTTGGAAACGGAGTGTGGGTCCGGGTTGTGTCAGTGGTTAGCCGGAGATTTCTTATTTCATTGCCATGTAGCCCATCATTATGTCGCCGGCATGTGGGGATACTGGCGTGTGTACAATACGCTTCAAGAGCCAGGTATTCAAAATGACGTGATGGCGCCATTGCGAGAACTGCCTGATCGTCTTGGTCGTATTCATAAGCCGGTGTCCTCCGATCAATTGGTGGGGACCACGGTGAATTGGTTTGGCAATAAATTTAAGATTGTGGATAAGGGAAAAAGCAATTGGAGCGCGGATCCTGCGGTGGTGAACATTAAAGATTGGGTGGAAATGCAGTTGACCAACCAAGGTCAGCCTGGAAATACCGCCTCCGAAGAAGGGCAGTTGAAGAGCTATGATGCCACCGTAGTGGATTGGGTGTGGCAGGGTAATAAAACAA
>JAGQKG010000484.1 GCA_020430245.1 Nitrospira sp. | reverse complement strand
AGCCCCTCCAAGCCTTATGGGGTAGTCCTCTACCTTGCCTAGAAATTAGAGGGTTTAAATCTTTTCTTGGGAGTTTTCTCCGCCTGACTTTTATTTTCGCCACCCTGTGTTGGGGTCGACCTTGGCTCTTTCAAAAGCCGGGGTTCGGCCCTGCAGCCGAGGTCCCTTTCTTTCGGGAAAAGGGCCCAAAACCATTTCCACCCAGTTCGGCCACATTCAATCGTGGGGACGCAGGCATACGGAGGGGCGGATCAACACTCGCCGGGCTCAGACAAGATTCGCTCATTGCTTTGAGCGTCAGCCTGGTGACCCGACTTGCAGGCGGGGGGCAACAGAGGATCCCCCTTCAATCTAGGCCACCTGGGTTCCCTTCCCGACTTGCAAGGTTAGAAGATCCTTTCCTTTAATAATGGGTCCTGAGAAAAATCGTCTTGCTTGAGCCACGACATTCGACCGGTCGGCTGCCTCATAAAAATGCGAAAGAACAAGTTTTTTGGCATTGGCCTTTTCCGCGACTTTTCCACATTCTTCCGCATGCATATGCGATCCACCGGGCTGGTGGGACGAAAAAGAGCAATCCAAGACGGCCAGA
>JAGQKG010000483.1 GCA_020430245.1 Nitrospira sp. | reverse complement strand
CTAATCGTTTTTTTCTCCCACCACACACTCAAGACCGATTCACATTCTTCAGAACTCTCACACCCTCTGGAGAGTGATCTGGTGTGCGGGACTCTGATCCTTTTTGGTTGTGCTCCTAAAGGTTCGCTTCTTTGTCCTCCAAGTATTTCTCTGCGTCCGGCCACGTGGAGCGGTGGGTAGCCACCATTACCCACCACGTCTTTTCGTGGGCAAATGATAGGCCTATTAATGGAACACACGGATAAAGACAAGCCACGCTATGGTTTACAAAGGATTCGCTGGGGCCATTGAATTTTCCTTTTTTGGGCATGGCCCATGCAAAGCGTTCAACAACAATAGAAAAAAGGACGGGAATCCAAGTTGGTGGAGATGAAAATACGGCAACCTCAGAAAAGTTTCATAAATAAATTTCTCAACGGGTAAATTTTGGCTTGCCTACCCGATGAGCTCAATGACCTTGGGGGAGAGGAGTGAAAGGAATGCGTAGAGGAATGAGTGGAGGGAAACTGAAAAAAAATGCCGTAATCATGCTGATCGGCATGTTTGCGGTAATGTTGTTGCTTCCCATCGGAATCGCTATGCCGATCCTGTT
>JAGQKG010000482.1 GCA_020430245.1 Nitrospira sp. | reverse complement strand
CGACATAAATACCGTAACTGTCATCCGTGCTGCCCGGCACGATTTTATGCATGAAAATAATTTTATCTTTCCATTCTTTAACCGCAACATTAAAATTTTTAACCCCCGCAAATTTATCGGCTAGTGCAGTTAGTTCATGAAAATGCGTGGCAAACAGCGTCCGGGTTTTTGTGCGGGCAAGATGTTCAGCCAGCGCCCAGGCCAGGCTTAATCCGTCATAAGTTGAAGTGCCGCGGCCGATTTCATCTAAGATAACCAGGCTTTGATCAGTTAAATTATTTAATATATCTGCCGTTTCACTCATTTCCACCATAAATGTACTTTGGCCGCGGGAGATGTCGTCATGCGCGCCGATACGGGTAAAAATTTTATCGACTATGCCGATCTTTGCGCTTGAGGCCGGAATATAACTGCCGGTTTGCGCCATGATTGTTAAAACGGCTGTTTGCCTGATGTAAGTTGATTTTCCTGCCATGTTAGGGCCCGTTAAAATCGTTAAATGATCACCCTCTGAATCCAGGAAAGTATCATTTGCGATAAATTCATCATCAATCATGCCTTCAACAACAGGATGGCGGCCGTCTTTGATGTCAAG